>MGRM01000022.1:87152-104618 GCA_001798185.1 Deltaproteobacteria bacterium RIFCSPHIGHO2_02_FULL_44_16
GGAAAATCTATGTCGATACTGGCCCCAACATGGAACGAGTGTTTGCAAAACATGCAGGCATTGGCTGGGTTGGAAAGAATACGTGTCTCATCCATCCGAAAATGGGATCGTTTCTTTTTCTTGGAGTTATTCTTACCGATTTGTACCTAAAGCCAGACACACCGCAAACAGATCACTGTGGAACCTGTACACGTTGTATTGACGCCTGTCCGACAGAGGCGATTACGGAACCGTATAAGCTCGATGCGCGCAAGTGCATCTCCTATCTCACGATCGAACATCGGGGACCAATTGAACCGATGCTCGCCGAGCGAATGGGAAATCATCTGTATGGTTGCGATATCTGTCAGGATGTCTGTCCCTGGAACCGAAAATCGCCGCGAACGGAAGATCCCGCATTTCAACCACGCGATGGATGTTTCAATCCTCATCTCGAGACATTTCAGAAAAAGCTTGAACAGGAATACCCGAAAGGGTTTACTCGGTCGCCTTTGAAGCGAGCGAAAAAAGAGGGATTGCTGCGCAATATTGCGATGGTGATGAAAAACAGAATATGAACGATCCGAGACTTCAACAACTTGCAGATACAATTCTCGATCACTCTCTCAAAGTGAAATCTGGCGAGCGTGTGCTCATCTCTTGGGATGGTCCTGAAGCGATGCCGCTTATACAAACATTGATATCAGATGTGATCACCCGTGGAGCTCTTCCTCTTTGGTATTATGATCCTGAAAATTTTCTTCAGCGGTTTTTAACAAATGCAAACGAAGAACAGATTAAATCTTTTGGCGAAGCTCAGCTACAGTATCTAAAAACTGCTCAAGCTTTCATTGGCATTCGTGGAAATGACAATGCCTTTGAACTTCAGGAGGTTTTTCCCGAACGGCTTCAATGGTACGGAAAGCACTATCGCAAGCCGCGGTTTGAATATATGTCCCAGATACGATGGGTTGCGATGCGCTATCCTTCATCCTTTATGGCGCAACTTGCCCAAGTGTCTACTGAGAGTTTTACGGACTTCTACTTTAAAACAGTTCTGATTGATTATGCGAAGTTACGTGAAGCAATGTTGCCTTTGAAGAGATTGATGGAAAAAACCGACGAAGTTCGCATTGTCAGCCCCAGAACAGATCTTCGTTTTTCGATCAAAAATATTCCTGTCATTGCCTGTGATGGAACCTTAAATCTCCCTGATGGAGAAGTCTTTACAGCTCCAGTACGAGATTCCATCAATGGTACGATTCTTTTTAATGCTTCGACCCCCTATCAAGGAAAAGCATTTCAAAATATTCATCTCACCTTCAAAGAGGGGAAAATTGTGGAAGCAAGGTGCGACAATAATACCAAGGGGCTCAATGATATTCTCAATACTGACGAAGGTTCGCGTTATGTTGGCGAGTTTGCGATTGCCTTTCATCCGTGGATTAGAACGCCCATGAACGACGCCCTTTTTGACGAAAAAATTGCTGGAAGTCTCCATTTTGCCCTCGGGAAATGTTACGACGAAGCTTCAAATGGCAATAAATCTGCGATTCATTGGGACATTGTGCATATTCAACGCAAAGATTTTGGCGGTGGCGAAATTTATTTTGATGGCAAACTCATCCGCAAAGATGGGGCTTTCGCCCTTTCTGAATTACAAGGGCTTAATCCCGAAACCTGGGGAGCTCCGGCGTGTTAAAAATAAGTTCATTACCAATAACTGACAGTTAGTTATTGGTATTTGTCCTGATTTAAGGAGAAGGATCGCCGAGAGTGATTTTGTAAAGATTTAATTCAAGAGCGTAGATCTCTTCTGCGGTTCCTGGGGTCGCTTCAAATCGTTTTCGTATGTCTGCACGCACTTCGTCCAAATACTGACGAATTGTTTCAAAGCTCTCTTTTCGAATAGGGAGATAGAAATGAGCAAATCGGGTTTTTTCTATTGGTTGTGTGAGATAAGCCTCTTCCGCACGTTTCCAACTTGCTTTTTTATATTGTTCGTATGCCCGTTCACGTTCTTCAGGAGAGTTTGTTGCAATAAAAGCAATTTTTGTCCGCTCATATTTTCCCCGATTATTTTTTTTGATAAGTCCGATTCGGAGAGCATCTTTGAGTGCTAACTCGACAATATGAGGTGAGACATCAGGACCAAGTCGCTTGGCAAGATAGACCGGATCATCTCGAAAATCTTTCAGAAGCGTCATATCATCGATAAGAAAATGGACCCATGTTTTAAAGGATGAAACGGATTCATCTAAACGTTCTGCCTGTTTTTGAGGCCGAATTTTTTCAAGCATCGAAGTGTAAAATTCTTTTTCTGTTTGAGATGTAGAATTTTCCAAAAAGACCAAAGCTTCAAAATACCGCCTCCCATCTTCTGAAAGATCGAGCGAACTCGAAATGCGCAACGCAAAATCTGGTTTCATTTTTCTTTTTCCGCGAAGCACTTCGGAGAGATACGAAGGATTTTTAAAATGGAGCTTCTTCGACCACGCACGAATCGAAAACTGAGGATTTTTCCTTTTTTTCTCTTCAAAACTTATATTTAAAATTTCTTTTGAATCCGTAATACGAAAAATAAGTTCGTTATTCATAGTTCTCCCTTTTCTTATGCTGATTTCGTTATCTGTTGTGTAATCGTAATTTTTCTTCCTGTAAGAAGTGAGCGTATGCTCCCGATCGCGAAGATTCCAAGAGGAGAAATGACCATCCAGTGAAACCCCGAGAGAAGAAAAATACAGGAGAGAAACCCTAAACTGGTGAAGACCCACTTCACGGTTCCTTTGCTCATCTTCCAGTAAGCAGCGATGGCGAGCGCATAGATGACAAGTGAGTTTTGTGTGACAAGGAGAAAGAGCAGAGAAAGCGAATGCTCAAAAACATGACAGAGAAGGACGATGAGTCCATACACGGAGAAGGAAAAGAGAAGCGCGATGTAGGGAACATTGCGACCAATGCGCTGTGCTAAGAGTTCAGGAAGAATCCCCTGCTCCGCAGCACTTACAATCGAACGAGAAGAGCTCGACATCCATGCCGTAGCATTGCCAAGACTGATCAGCCCAACGCACAGAGCGAGAAGCGAACCGAAAGGAAGTTGATTAAAAAGTGCAGTGATGCCAGTGGCTCCAGAGGTATTGAGTCCTGCTTCTTTTGCCCCAATGAGAAGGAGAGCAAGTCCAAGATAGAGTGCAATGACCAGAATGAAACTGAGGGCATAACTGCGACTGATCGTTTGTTCGCGATGTTTGAAATCAGCAGAAACAAACGAAAGATTTTCCCAGCCGAGATAGGCAAAGATGACAAGCGCTGTTACTTTCCAGGCAGCGCTAAAATCAACAGGGCTTCCGGAAGTTTCTACGGAGAAAAGTGACTCTAACCCTTTCATTAAAAAATGAGGAAAACAGAGAATGAGTGTTGCCAGAATCCCAAAGAGAATCACGAGTGAAACTTTACTGAGCGAAACTGTTTTCCCATTTCCCAGAAGATTGAAGATCGTGGCGAGAAAAAGAATGGCATAGGCAAGGAGTGACACCCACTCTTTTTCAAGTCCCATCACTTCTTTGAGATAATTTGCTCCGACGAGCGCAATTGCAGGAAGCAAGAGAAGAAAGTTGCTCATGAGAAGAAGCGTCATTCCATTTTGAGCAGGAGTTCCAAAAGCTTCTCCAAGACAATCGGCCAGTCCTCGTTTGGAAGATGTTTTTCCCAGATGACTAAAGATGAAGAGAAAAGGAGCAATGACAAATGCAGCAAAGAACCACCCAAAAATGGAACCCTTAGCTCCTCCGATATCGAGGGCGATACCAGAGAGGCTAAAAATTCCAGTTCCGACGACCATGCTCACACCAAGCGCTGCACCGCTGAGCGTTGTGAGCCCTCTCTCTTTTCTTTGGGATATTGGATTGTGGTCCATATCTCCTCCTTTGTGTTGGTTGATGATTGTCACCTTAAGGATTTCACAAGACTCGTCAACGCATTTGCGTACAAAGTGTACGCTGATAAAAATAATGATGCGTACGGTCCGTACGCAAAATGTACGCAGACGATTGAAAACAAGATGGCGCATAAGAGCTGAAATTATATATTTAAAACAATGAGTTGTGAAATATTCACACTGTGGAGAAAGATGTGGAAAAAGAGACGAAAGAAGTGAGAGATGTTTTTGTTGTTCATGATCTTCTCAAAAAAGCCTCATGTGCGACTTCAACATCCACGCGTTCATTTCTACGCCATTACCAATAACTGACAGTTAGTTATTGGTAGTTACCCCCAAAGTTTGGTGCTGAAATAACGCTCGCCGATGTCGTTGAGAATCGTGACGATGACGCCCTTCTTGATTTCTTTTGCGACTTGATGCGTGCCTTGAAGATAGCCGCCAGTTGAAAGACCGAAAAAAAGTCCATTGCGTGCAAGTCGTCGACACGTTTCTGCTGATGCTTCAGATGAAACCGGAATACGATAGTCGACAACGCTTTCATCAAAAATATCGGGAACAATATTTCCCGCTTTGAGTGGTTTGAGTCCTTCAATGCCAGGTTTTTCATCGACATCGATCATAACGACTTTGATATTTTTTCGATATTCTTTCAGTCGTCGTCCGCAACCCGTGATCGTTCCTCCAGTTCCACATCCGGCAACAAAATGAGTAATCCCTTCCGGAAGTTGTTCGATGATTTCAGCGCCAGTGGTTTCATAATGCGATCGCCAGTTTTGCGGATTTCCATATTGATCAGGCATAAAATATTTTTTGGGATTTTCGTCCCTTCTTCGTCGCGCTTCGCGAATCGCGGCATCATAACCTGCTTCAGCAGGAGTTTCGATAATCGTAGCTCCATGTGCGCGAATACGTTTCTTTCTCTCTTCACTTGCGTTTCCAGGGAGGACAAGCTCTACGGGAACTTTGAGCATGGCGCCAATCGCCGCGAGTGCAATGCCGGCATTCCCAGAACTCGAATCAAGAATTGTAATATCGGGTAAGATTTTTTTCTCTTCAAGGGCTGCAAGAAGCATATGACGCACAGGACGATCTTTGAGTGACCCGCCCGGATTTAAATATTCGCACTTCGCATAGATCTGTACATCCGGAAACTCATCTTCGAAAAGGTTGATGCGCACAAGAGGAGTATTTCCAATAAGCGAAAGCGCAGGATAACGTTCACACCATTTTTTTAAGTCAAACATGTTTTTCTCGACAATACTGACAATGTGGATCTTGCTTCCACATTATTTCAGTAAACGATCCTTTGAGTCCGTTATACCGGAGCAGTCTTTGCGTGAGCAACTCCCCTTTTCCTAAAATCCATTTGATTGCTTCCAGAGCTTGTAACGTTCCGATGATTCCGGGGATGACACCAAGCACCCCTCTTTCATTACATCCACAACTTTCTGTTGGAGCTTCGGGATAAAGACAGCGATAGCACCCCTTCCCCGAGAGAAAAAGCGTTACCTCTCCCTCCCATTGATCCACACTCCCATGGAGCTGCGGCGTTTCTAATTGAAGACATATATCATTAATAATGTAGCGCGTTTCGAAATTATCTGAAGCATTGATGACAATGTCATACGGAGCAATCAAGGAAGATGCGTTTTCTTTGGTGAGACGAACATTGTAGATTTGAATTTCAATCGTGGGATTGAGTGCGTTGAGTGTCTGTTGTGCTGATTCGACTTTTGATTTTCCCATACGATCAGTCGTGTGAAGAATTTGTCGCTGAAGATTTGAGATCTCAATAGCATCGTCATCCACAATCCCGATTGTCCCGACACCTGCAGCAGTGAGATAGAGGGCTGCTGGTGAACCCAGGCCCCCCGCTCCAATGATCAAAACTTTTGCTCTTTTTAATTTGAGCTGACCCTCTTCGCCAATTTCTGGAAGACGGAGGTGATGAGTATAGCGAATTTCTTCTTGCTTACTCAGAAGAGTTTTTTTTTCTGTGGGAAATCCGGACTCAGACCAGAACTCAATCCCTCCATTCATCGAAACAACATTCGTGTATCCAAGTTGTTTGAGTGTTTGCGCCGCAAGAAGTGAACGCTTCCCGCTTCGACACTGGCAGATAATCTCTGTTGTTTTATCCGGGACCTGGTGTTCTATCTTTTTTTCCAGCTCACCTCGTGGAATATGAATGGCATCTGGAATATGTCCTGCGTTCCATTCATCTCTTTCGCGCACATCGAGAAGAACAGCTTTTTTCCGCTCAACTTTTTCTTTTGATTCGAGAGGTGAAATTTCAGCAATGGCAGATTCCATGACTATTCCTTTCGACGAGCGATAATGACACCATCGCGAAGTGGAATGATACTTGTATCAAATTCAGGATGAGCAAACACAAGCTCGTTATGTACCTGAATCGCTTTTGTCCAGCCAGGATATTTCTCTTTTTCTTTTCCGGTGACGACAAGCCCTGACCAAAGCACATTGTCACAAATGTAAAATCCACCTTTGCGAATGCGCGGCGCCACAAGCTCGAAAATTTCTGGATACTGATCTTTGTCCGCATCATTATAAACAATATCAAACTGGCCTTCGGCCTTTTCGAAAATGTCTTGAGCTTTGCCACAATGATACGCGATACGATTCCACAGCTTCGCTGTTTCTAAAAATTCCTGAGCAATGGCACAATTTTTTTGATCCCCTTCAGTGCAGATCACCCTTCCCTCTTTTCCGACAGCTTTTGCAAACCAATACGCAGAATAACCATAACCACTGCCACATTCAAAAATACGTTTGGCGTTGATGGCTGATGCGATGAGAAAAAGAAATCGTCCGACGAGTGGACCGACATAAGGAAAATTTCTTTCATCTCCATATTTTTCCATTTTCCGTGCAAGAGGATCTTCTCCGGCCAACGTCAATTGTGTGATGTAGTCGTGAATGCCAGGTTGGAGGATATTTTGTTGCATCTAGACAGCGACGTTCGCAACCATCTCGTCGGTGTTGACAATCTCTCCGGTCTTGTCGCCCTGTTTAAAAATAACAGTCCCAGGATAGATTGATTGAATGCGTTCTTGCACTTCAAGAATTTGTGATTCTGGAGTCGATGTTCCAGCGCCAAGTCCGAGATATCGAATGCCGTGAAGCCATTCTAGTTGAACGAGATGAGCGTCATCAATATGATACGTTGTGTTTGGTAAAACTTTCTGTGCAAGTCGCGCAAGATTTGTGGTGTTCGACGAATTATAGCCGCCGATAATAATCATGGCATCCACCCATTGAGAAAGTTGTTCAACCCCCTCTTGCTGGTTCTTGACAGGCTTGCATCTGGTGTCGATGGCTTGCATGTTGGGATATTTCGTTTGGCGCATGTAATTGACCAGTTTTTCAAATTTATCTTTGGTAATCGTTGTCTGACAAATGGCAACAACGTTTTCAAGATTTTTGGGGAGTGCGTCAATTTCTTCTTCGGAATAGACAGCGTGAATGTCTCGTCCATACGTGCGACTGGCGATTACTTCAGCGTGCTGAGGATTGCCAATTAAAATAATGTTACATCCCGCGTGATCAAAAGCTTCAATTTTTTTGTAGACCCATTTGAGTAAGACGGGACATGTGGCATCGTGATATTTAATACCGCGAGTGTTGAGTTCCTCTTTCAATTGTTTTGGATAACCGTGAGCAGTGATAATGACCTCTTCCATCCCTTCATCTTTAAGGGTGTTGAGATCGGAGTAACGTTCGAGAATGGGAATTCCTTCAGATGCGAGATCGCGGACAATTTTTGGATTATGAACAAGGGGTCCTAAAATTGGTTTACGTTGTTTTTCGGCAATATCGATTGCAGCTTGGACACCAAAACACGTTCCTGCAGAATGAGCGACAATCACTTCCAAAGTTTGATCGGCCACGGCATTCATAATTTTAGGCAAGAGCTTCTTTATAACGTTTGTTGACTTCGTTCCAGTTCACGACATTCCACCACGCTTTAACATAATCGGGACGACGATTTTGATATTTTAAATAATACGCATGTTCCCAAACATCGAGGCCAAGGAGCGGAGTTCCTGGACAATCGACGAGACCTTTCATCAGAGGATTATCTTGGTTTGGCGTTGAACAAACACAGAGAGTTTTATCTGATTTAAGGCAGAGCCAAGTCCATCCAGAGCCAAAACGACTCAGTGCTGTATTTGTAATGGTTTCTTGGAATTTTTCAAATGAACCAAGGGCCTTTGTAAGCGCAGTTGCGATCTCTCCTGTTGGCGTTCCCCCACCTTTTGGAGACATCATATTCCAAAAGAGCGTGTGATTATAATGTCCACCACCATTATTGCGTACGGCCGTGCGCTGAGCATCTGGTATCTCGTTGATATTTTTGCATAATTTTGTAATATCCCAATCTCCAAAAGACCCCCCCGCTACTTTGAGGGCATCATTGAGTTTAATGACATAGGTGGCGTGGTGTTTTCCATGGTGGATTTCCATGGTTTGAGCATCGATATGTGGTTCTAAATCTTTGAAATCATAAGGTAATTTAGGAAGTTCATGCATGGTTGCCTCCAAAGTGAATAAGTGAGAAAAACATTTTATCTATAGATAAGTCAGGCTTCTAAAGTCAAGATTGATTCTCAATTGATGTTGTTATGCGACGTTATTACTGAAAAATGTTTCACGTGAAACACTTTTTTGAAATATTTTGATTGTATTGAAAAATTTCTCAGAGGCGTTGCCTCGCTACGGAAAAAATCCTCACACGCCGAATTTTTTCCTGCGCTTTAGCCTGCTGTGTATTGAGGCTTTGTTTCCAGCGTCTGAAGACGCCGCTCGACAATCACCTCTTACGAATTTTTCATAATTTCCGTTAATCTTCTACAAAAATTATCTCTCTTATGAAGCCACAATTTTTTTTTGCAGTCGTTGAAAGTTCCATCTCATATCAAAGGGGACAAAATAAACGTCAGCACTTTCGCAGGGGACCTCTGAGGTCAAAACGTCCATGCAATAAAGTGTTTTGACCGAAAAAGAGGTCGCGAGAAGCGTAATCGCAGCGACCGTTCCCCGAGAAAGACGCTGACGTTTATTTTGAAATGTTTCACGTGAAACATTTCATGATTGCTTTTGAAACGAACTGTAACGTATAAGAAAAAGATAGGCGGGGGCTTCGTGGCAAAAACCATAGCAGTGTGTAATCAAAAAGGTGGAGTAGGGAAGACCACGACCTCAATCAATCTTGCAGCCTGTCTTGCAGCTGCGGAGCAGAGAGTTCTTCTTATCGATATTGATCCTCAAGGAAATGCCACAACAGGTCTCGGTTTTAATAAGCATCAGATCAAAAAAAGTATTTATCATGCTCTTATCGGCGAAGATGAGATTGTTTCGCTTTCACAACCGACATCGATGCCGTTTCTCAAGTTGGTTCCTGCAAATACGGATTTGGTGGGAGCAGAGATTGAACTTGTCGGAATTGTTTCACGTGAAACACGTTTGAAGCAATCCCTTCGTTCCGTGCAAAATCAATACGATTTTATTCTGATCGATTGTCCACCATCTTTAGGACTTTTGACCTTGAATGCTTTAGCTGCTGCTGATGCTGTCATTATTCCACTTCAATGTGAATATTATGCGATGGAAGGTCTTGCTGACCTGCAACGAACCATTTCTTTAGTGAAAAAAGGAATTAATCCACAACTGAATATCCTGGGGATAGTTTTAACAATGTTCGATGCAAGGAACAATCTGGCACGTCAGGTGCAAGGAGAAATACGAGAACATTTTGGAGGTACGGTTTTTGAAGTGGTCATTCCTCGAAATGTTCGTTTAAGTGAAGCCCCAAGTCATGGAAAACCGATTATTCTCTATGATGTCGCTTCAAAGGGAGCGTCGAGTTATTTTGATCTCGCCAAAGAAGTTTTAGCTCACACCAAAAAAACTTTACAAAATACGTCGGATAATGAATTAACACCTCCGCCAAAAGAAACGACTGATATTCAACCAGAACAGAGCGAAAGGACATCGTATGCAACAACGTAAAGCTTTAGGACGAGGTATTGCTTCTCTTATTCCTCCCGAAATTGTTGCGGAAGAGCCCAAGGAACAACTTGGATATCGAAAAATTTCGATTGATCTTATTATTCCGAATCGTCTTCAACCGCGAACTCTTTTTGATGAAGAAAAAATCCGTGAACTCGCGGAATCGATCAAAGAAGAGGGGATTTTACAACCACTTGTTGTCTCCCCACTTCCCGATGGACGTTATGAGCTCATAGCTGGCGAGCGACGCTTTCGGGCAGCGCGCGAGGCAGGCCTTGAAGATGTTCCGGTTGTTGTTAAATCCGTAGATCAAGAGAGTTTGCTGGTTCTTTCTATTTTAGAAAATATTCAGCGTGAAGATTTAAATGCGCTCGAAGAAGCGCGCGCTTTTCAAGAATTGGTGGATCAATTTGGTTATGCTCAAGATGATATTGCGCGTCGCATGGGAAGATCACGTACTGCCGTTGCCAATAGTCTTCGACTTTTAAAATTGCCGCGTGCCATTCAAGAGGATGTCATTGCCGGGAGATACACAGCAGGTCATGCTCGCGCGTTGTTGTCGCTTCAGAGTATTCACGAACAACTTCAGATGCGAGAAGTGCTCATCAAAACGCTTCCCACCGTTCGAGATGTCGAGCGCATGGTGCAAGAAAAAGGGGGAGCGCAAAAGCAGGAGAAGAAAACGATCTCTCTTTCTCCTCAGGTGATGGCGTTAGCCGAGAAAATGAAACAAGCTCTCGGAACAAAAGTGATGATTCAAGCGGGAAGAAAAAAGGGAGGACGAGTGGTGATCGAGTATTATTCAGCGCAAGATTTAGATCGAATTGTACAACGGCTCAATGTCTGAGTCGCCATTGTCAGGGGGATACATGGGAAAAGGGATATGGTCTCGAGGAGAAAAAAATACCGAGGGACAGATAAACGGTTTTATTGATCAAGGATGTGGATTTGAAGGAAAACTCCATTTTGAAGGGATTGTGCAAGTCAATGGAGAATTCAAAGGTGAAATTTCTTCATTAGAAGGGACCCTTATTGTAGGACCATCTGCCAATATCAATGCTGTCGTGAAAGTAGGGAGTATGATCGTGGATGGTATCATCGAAGGGGAAGTGGAAGCCAAAACAAAAGTAGAGCTCCGTGCTTGCGGAAAACTTCGAGCAAATGTTGTTACCCCAAAACTCATCATTATGGATGGCGGTATCTTCCAAGGAACGTGTCGTGTTCCCCAGGAAGTGGTTCCTCCGACAAAGCTCTATGTGGCTTCCGCAGACGCAGTTTAGAAAAAAATCAGGTGAATCATTCCGTAGAGCGGAAAGAGCACAAGCGCAGCATAGAGCATGTAGTGAAAAAAAGATGGTGGCTTGAATCCTGCATGTTCAGCGATCGCTCGGACCATGAAATTGGGGCCATTTCCGATATAAGAGTTGGCCCCCATAAAAACAGCCCCCACACTTATGGCTTTTAAAATGCTCTCGGGAATTCCTGCAACTTCAGGAGGTAATCCGAGTCCTTGCGCGAGTGTAAGAAACGTCAAATACGCAGGGGCATTATCTAAAAATCCAGAGACGATGCCAGTCGTCCAAAAAAACTGCCACGGTTTTACAATTCCAAATGCGACTGCATGTTCTTTCAGAAACATGAGAGCAGGGACCATGGTGATAAAGATGCCAGCGAAAAGAATTGCCACTTCAACGATCGGTCCCCAGGTAAACTGATTCCTAGCACGTGCCTTCTTTGATCCCACCATGAAAGAGAGCAGCATCATCAGTATCATAATCAGTTCTCGCCAAGGTGTGTTGAGGAACACGGCACACAGCACACCTCCGAGGAAGAGAAAATTTCGCGAACCTTGCAAACGAAGCGGCTGAAGATGTGTTGCATCGAGCTGAAGCGATTTCTTTGATTCTCTTCTGTAAGCTCTCGTGTCGAAGAAAAAGAAGATTCCGAGAAGAGCAAAATTCATACAACACCAGATGGGAAATAATGTGAACGTCCAAAAAAAAGGAACCCCTTGAAGATATCCTAAAAAGAGTGGAGGATCGCCGAGGGGTGTTAAAAGTCCGCCACAATTACTGACAATAAAAATGAAAAAAACCGACAAGTGCGCAACATTTTTTCTCTCGGAATTGGTTTTGAGAAAAGGGCGAATGAGTATCATGCTGGCGCCTGTTGTTCCGATGAGATTTGCCAGAATCGCTCCGAGAGCTAAAAAAGTGGTGTTTACGACAGGAGTTGCTTTGAGATCTCCTGTCAGACAGATGCCGCCTGAAATGACGTACAGAGAAGTCAGAAGAAGAATGAAGGAAAAATACTCTTCAAGAGTATGAAGTATTGCCGCAGGATTACGCTGCAAGAATAAAAAAAGAACAGGAAGAGAGACGATAAAAACTAAAATACTCTTATGACGATTGGATTCCCAGAAATGGGGGGCAATGATCGGCAACAGAGCGATGATCAGAAGGAGAACTATAAACGGGATGACAGACCAAAAAGGAATCATTTTTCTCCAAAGTTGAAGGGAGCGTAGTCAAAAATCAGAAGGAAATCCACTTTTTCAACATCACTTCATCGCGACCTTGACAAAGGGTTTCAGGGTGCGCTACCCGCTTCTGTTCCATGATCGGATTACTCGCCTCAGGAAGTATTAACCTTTTACCAGATATCACGTTTTTCTGGCAACTTCTCTGCTTTGTCGTTGTTGTGACGGTTCTTCATGTCTTTGTGTTGAAACCGATTTTGATCATCTTAAAACAGCGCGAAGAACAGACAGAAGGATTTACGGCACGATCTTTGTCTCTCAATGAAGGGGCGGCAGCCCTGGAAAAAGAGATCGAGACACGTTTAAGTGTTGTTCGTCAGGAAGAATTTCGACGACAAGAGACAGCGCAACGACAAGCAGAAGAAGAGGGGCGAAAGCTTGTTCAGAAAGCTCGCGAAAAAACGCAACATGAAGTGGAAGAACACCGTCAGATGTTAGAGAAGCGTGTGGTGCGTGCGAATGAAATTTTGGATGAAGAAGTGGTTGTTTTCAAAAAAATGATTCTTGAAAAATTGACAGGGCAGAGAACATGAATCCTCTTATTTTTTCTCTTCTAAATTTTATTGCTCTTGTTTTTCTTCTCCATCGTCTGCTCAAAAAACCGGTGGTAACTTTTTTTGAAAAGAATGCGACAGAGATTGAAGAAAAAATTCATCATGCCAAAAAATTAATGAATGAAGCAGAAAAACATTATCACGAAACAGAACATCGCTTCGCACAACTTGAAACAGAACTCGAATCGATTCGAAACATGACCCGTTCCTTAACCGAACAGGAAACGCGGGCTCTTCGTGAGCGCTCGCAACATCAGGCCGAACGGCTTCTTGCAGATGCTAAGCGGCAGATTCACCAAGAAGAAGAGAGAAGTTTTGAAACTGTGCGTCGACATGTCCTTGAAAAAGCATTTGATGCCACATTGCAGGAACTCAAAAAAGGTTTGTCCGAAGAGCGGCAACGATCGGTCGTCAATGCTTCGATTGCTTCTCTTGAAAAACTCACCGGTTTTGGAATGCGTCATCTGCAAAAAGAGGAGCGCGTATGAAGTCATCTTTTATCGCTGATCGCTATGCTCGCGCTTTCTTCTCTCTTGCGGTGGATGAAAAACAGCCAGAGAAATATTTTGCAGAGCTCATGACACTCCTCGAACTTTCAAAAGAGATTCCTTTTTTTCTGCGCGCGTTCAGTGATCCTCATGCAAAAATTGAAAAGCGATATGAGGTTGTGGATCAGGTCGGAAAGATACTCAACTTAAATTCGCATACGATTTCGTTTCTCAAACTCTTAATCGAGAAGGGTCGCATTACTCTGCTCCCTTCTCTTGTCGAATCGTATCGTTTGCAGCAAGAACAGTACGAAGGCTTGACGCCAGCAGAGGTGACGGTGGCAGAGAGTGCTCTTGCCGATGATACCGTGAACCAAATCCATACAATTTTGAAAAATTTGTTGGGACGCAAAGCGAGTTGTCATATGAATGTCGATCCCGCTCTTTTTGGTGGTTTCGTCGTTCGCGTGGGAGATACGATGTATGATGCCAGTCTCAAAGGGAGACTTGAGCGCATGAAAGAAGAGATGTTGTCAATATAGGTACTCAGAGTCTATTTTAGAAATGGTTTTTGACCATTGTTGTCATCCCTGCGAAAGCAGGGATCCAGCGTTTTCGATGTTTTCTGGATTCCCGCCTTCGCGGGAATGACAATGAAAGTGATTGATAAGATAGCCTCTAAGAATAAGAAAAGGAGCATCATGGACATTCGAGCAGAAGAGATTAGTCGCATCATTAAACAACAAATTCGAGATTATGATCGTCTCGTCAGCACCGATGAAGTGGGACAGATTCTCACAGTTGGCGACGGTGTGGCGCGTATTCACGGTCTTTCAGGGGCGATGTCAGGAGAGCTCCTCGAGTTTCCGCACGGGATTCGCGGTATTGTCTTGAACCTCGAAGAAGACAATGTCGGCGCAGCGGTGATGGGAGACACGCATTTTCTGCACGAAGGGGATCAAGTTCGTCGGACCGGAAAAATTGCAGAAGTTCCGGTGGGGGAAGCGGTTCTGGGACGTGTGGTCAATGCACTGGGAGATCCGATCGACGGCCTCGGAGCGATCAAGGCACAAGAGCGACGAAAGATCGAAATCAAAGCTCCTGGCATTGTGGCCCGTAAACCGGTGCATCAGTCGATGCTCACCGGACTCAAGGCCATTGATGCCATGACGCCAGTCGGACGAGGACAACGTCAGCTCATTATCGGCGATCGTCAAACGGGAAAAACCGCTATTGCGATCGATGCGATTATCAATCAAAAAAATGCAGATGTGCAGTGTGTCTATGTGGCCATTGGCCAGAAAGCTTCGACGGTTGCGCGTGTTGTCGAGCGACTCAAAGCCGAAGGGGCCATGGACTACACGATTGTGGTTTCTGCGACCGCTTCTGATCCAGCGCCACTCCAGTTTTTAGCCCCCTATGCCGGTGTGACAATGGCGGAATATTTCCGCGACTCTGGTCGTCATGCGCTTATTATTTACGATGATCTTTCCAAACAAGCCGTTGCCTATCGTCAGCTCTCACTCCTTCTGCGCCGTCCGCCGGGACGCGAGGCTTATCCTGGAGACGTTTTTTATCTCCACTCCCGTCTTCTTGAGCGCGCCGCAAAACTGAATGACAAGTTAGGGGGCGGTTCGCTGACCGCTCTTCCGATTATTGAAACGCAGGCAGGTGACGTTTCGGCCTATATTCCGACGAACGTGATTTCGATTACCGACGGACAGATTTATCTCGACGGTGATCTTTTCTACTCAGGTGTGCGACCAGCGATCAACGTCGGTCTTTCGGTTTCACGTGTCGGTGGAAACGCCCAAATTAAAGCGATGAAACAGGTGGCCGGAAGTCTGCGACTCGAACTCGCGCAGTATCGCGAAATGGCAGCATTTGCCCAGTTTGGTGCTGAACTTGATGCGGCAACGCAGAAACAGATTCATCGTGGGGAGCGACTCGTCGAACTTTTGAAACAGGTCCAGTACGCGCCGATGTCGGTCGAAAAACAGGTGATTCAAATTTATGCAGGTGTGAATGGTTTTCTCGATGATTTTCCCGTGAACAAAGTCGGTCCTTTCTTAAAAGCGCTCGATCGTTATTTTGAATCGCAACGTTCTGATGTGCTCAGAGAAATTGTGGAAAAAGGAAAACTTGAAGACGATCTGAAGAAAAAAATCGATGCCGGCATTACGGAAGCAAAGAAACAGTTTGTAGGATAGAGATGTCATTCTGAGGTGAAGCCGAAGAATCTCAAGTGATCACAGGAGATCCTTCACTTCGTTCAGGATGACAAAAATAATTATGGCATCATTAAAAATAATCAGAAAGCGTATTGCTTCTGTCAAAAATACGCAGAAGGTGACCAAAGCCATGAAGCTTGTGGCCGCGGCAAAGCTGCGTCGAGCGCAGAGGCGAGCGCTTGCAGGACGAGCTTTTGCGGATAAGTTGATCGAAATGGCAGGCCGCGTGGCAATGGGAAGTGAACAACTTCCGCCACTCATGCAAGCACGCGAGGTCAAGAAAATTGATCTCGTCGTTCTCAATTCAGATCGCGGTTTGTGTGGCGGCTTTAACGAAAATTTAATTCGAGCTGTCCGTGCGCGTATGGCTGAAGAAGAGAAGAGTGGAAAAGAGGTGACGCTGATTGTCATTGGACGCAAAGGCCGCGACGCCTTGCGGCGTTTTCAAAGGAAAGAGACGATCATCATCAAAGAAACACTCCCTGAAAATAATCCGGAAATCTTCTCTCATATGGTTGCAGAACAAGTTCGTGAGCGTTTTTTGAATGGATCAGCAGACGGAGTTCTTCTTGCGTACAACCGATTTTTCTCTGCAGGACGACAGAAAGTGGTTTTTGAAGCTGCGCTTCCTTTTGTGGGTCAGAATGAAAATAAAAAAAGTTCATCCGTGCCGTATCTTGTTGAACCGTCGCCAGCTGATGTTTTAGAAGCGCTTGTCCATGAAGCCCTCTTTGGACATGTGAATCAAGCACTCCTCGATTCTAAAGCCTCTGAGCTCGCATCTCGCATGATGGCCATGGACAATGCGACGAAAAATGCGTCGGAAATGATTGAAATGTTAACGCTTCAATATAATCGTGCTCGCCAAGCAACGATTACTGGAGAGTTGTTGGATATTGTTGGAGGCGCGGAAGCGCTGAGCTAAGAAAGGAAACAAACATGCAGACAACTACAAACGGACATGGAACTTACGGAAAGATCACGCAGGTCATAGGACCTGCCGTCGACGTTCGCTTCGGCGAAGGAAATCTTCCTGAAATATTGACTGCGCTCAAGGTTTCAAATGCTGCGATCAGCACAAAACCGTGGAATTTGACGCTGGAAGTCGCACAGCACATTGGTGAAAACACCGTCAGGTGTATTTCCATGGATAGTACTGAAGGTCTCGTTCGTGGAACTGAAGTGATGAATACAGGGGGTCCGATTCAGATGCCTGTTGGAAAAGCAGTGCTCGGACGTATTCTCAATGTCATCGGCGAACCGGTCGATGAAGGAGCGGAAGTCAAAGCAGAGATCAAACTTCCGATTCATCGCAAAGCTCCCCCTTTTGAAGATCAATCGACCGATATTGAAATGTTTGAAACCGGCATTAAGGTCATCGACCTTCTGGCTCCCTATCCGCGCGGTGGAAAAATTGGTCTTTTTGGTGGTGCAGGGGTCGGAAAAACCGTCATGGTGATGGAACTGATCAATAACGTGGCGCAGCAACATGGTGGATATTCGATCTTTGCAGGTGTCGGTGAGCGAACACGCGAAGGAAACGATCTCTGGCTCGAAATGAAAGAGTCAGGGGTCATCGATCGAACAGCACTCGTCTATGGACAGATGAACGAGCCTCCTGGGGCGCGTGCTCGTGTGGCGCTTTCAGCTTTGACGGTGGCGGAATATTTCCGAGATCAAGAAAAGCAAGATGTGCTTCTCTTTA
>MGRM01000022.1:104652-132036 GCA_001798185.1 Deltaproteobacteria bacterium RIFCSPHIGHO2_02_FULL_44_16
TAACAGATCCCGCTCCGGCAACCACCTTCTCGCATCTTGATGCCACAACCGTGCTTTCGCGTCAGATTGCAGAGCTCGGCATTTACCCCGCAGTCGATCCGCTCGATTCCACCTCGCGTATTTTATCTCCTGACATCATTGGAGAAGAACACTATCAAGTGGCGCGTGATGTGCAGAAAGTCTTGCAGCGCTATAAAGATCTTCAGGATATTATTGCGATCCTTGGAATGGATGAACTTTCTGAAGAAGATAAACTGATTGTTGCGCGTGCTCGGAAGATTCAGCGTTTCCTTTCGCAACCGTTCCATGTCGCAAGTCAGTTTACGGGGCACGAAGGAAAATTTGTGAAGATTGCCGATACGATTCGTGGATTTAAGGAACTCGTCGAAGGAAAACACGATGATCTTCCAGAACAAGCCTTTTACATGGTCGGAACGATCGAAGAAGCCCGCGCACGTGCAGAGCAGATGAAGAAAGCATCGTAATGGAATTAAAACTCATTACCCCTCATGAAACACTGTACGAAGGAGTGGCAACAGCCGTGACGCTTCCGAGTGCTGATGGAGAGATCACCATTCTCCCCGGACACGCAGCGCTTCTCAGTCGCTTAAAGCAAGGCCGCATGAAAGCTCGCGGTACGGGGCAAACACTTGCCGATGTTTCTATCAAAAAAGGTTTTGTCGAAGTTCAGAACGATGTCGTGACGGTATTGGTGGAAGTAGAGAATTAAAGGTCAATAATCACCACTCGTGCGGTGGTCTCTTCAGGTTCTTCTCGTGGATCGCGATACGAAGGTTGAATCACAGGTGGGAAGAGCGGTAATTCTAATGAAGGACGTTGTTGCTCTTCTTCTCTTTTCTGGATCTTTTCAATCACTTCTGGACGTAACATGGTTACCTCCACTCTCTGAAACCTCACAGGGTTCCCCTTCATCCTTATTATCGGGCGAAAAAGGAAAAAGTTGTGGTTTAAGCTACTCGCGGTGTTTGCGGACCTAAATGAGGTGGTTTCGGTAATTCCATCAGGTGACACGCGGTAAGGTGGCCGCTTCTTCCATAATCCTTAAGCGGCGGTTCGATTGTGGCACAATGTGGCATCGCATACGGACATCGGGTGTGAAAGCGACAACCCGAGGGGGGATTTAAGGGACTCGGCACTTCTCCCTTGAGTACCACTCGTTTTCGCTGTCGTTCAATTTGTGGGTCAGGAATCGGAACTGCAGAGAGCAGCGCTTGCGTATAAGGATGTTCTGGTTGAAGGTAAATTTCATCGTGATTCGCAATTTCCACAATCTTTCCCAAATACATCACTGCTACGCGATTTGAAATATGTCGAACAGCAGCGAGGTCATGGGCAATGAAAAGATACGTGAGCTTTAATTTTTGTTGGAGATCCATCAGTAAATTCAAAATTTGAGCTTGAATTGAGACATCGAGGGCTGAAATCGGTTCATCTGCTACAATGAATTTTGGATTCAGTGCTAACGCTCGAGCAATACCGATACGTTGACGCTGCCCTCCGGAAAACTCGTGCGGATAGCGACGGATAAATTTCGGATCGAGTCCCACGAGCTGCAACAGTTCGTGAACTCTCCGTTCAAGCGCTTTTCCTCGAGCAATGCCAAAAACGCGAAGTGGTTCGGCGACAATGCTTCCGACCGTCATGCGTGGATTTAAAGAGGCATAGGGGTCTTGAAAAATCATTTGAAAATTCATTCGCTCACGGCGCAAATTATTTTCAGAGAGTTTCGTGATATCTCTCCCCTGAAACATGACCCTTCCAAGGGTCGGTTCAATGAGGCGTAAAAGGGCTCTTCCTGTGGTCGATTTTCCGCATCCCGACTCTCCAACAAGACCTAAGGTTTCACCGGCGTAGATGCTGAAATCAATGCCATCCACGGCGCGAACATGCCCCACGGTTTTTCGAAAAAGAGTCCCTTTTTCCACCGGAAAATGGACTTTTAAGTTTTCAACATTGACCAATGTTTCAGCCATGATCTTTGATCCTCACAACAGGAACTGATGGCGTTTCCACCTCTTTTGCTCGCCAGCAATGAGAATAATGACCCTCTCCGAATTCCATGGCGATCGGATATTCCTTACGACAATGATCGATGACATATTCACAGCGCGGAGCAAACGGACATCCTGGCGGAAGTGTCACTAAGTCCGGGGGATGCCCCATAATTGTCGCAAGCCTCTCGGACCTCGCTTCATCGAGACGTGGAACAGAGCGAAGGAGTCCAAGAGTATAGGGATGTTTCGGTTTTCCAAAGATTTCATCGCTTGTTCCATATTCAATAATGCGACCTGCATACATCACCGCAATGTGATCACACATCGATGCAGCAGCTCCGAGATTATGGGTGACTAAAATAATGGCCATGCCGAACTCTTTTTGAAGATTTTTCAGAAGATCCAAAATCTGTGCCTGGATCGTCACATCAAGCGCTGTTGTCGGTTCATCGGCAATGAGAATTTGGGGTTGGCAAAGAAGGGACATGGCGATCATCACTCGCTGACGCATGCCGCCTGAAAATTGATGCGGATAATCGTGGACGCGCGATTTGGCACTTGGAATGCCGACAATATCGAGCATTTCAACAGCTTTCTTCAATGCCTCTGTTTTGGAAAGATGTTTGTGGTGTTCTAAGACTTCCGTCAATTGTCGCGAAATTTTGAGAAATGGATTTAACGATGTCATCGGATCTTGAAATATCATCGAAATATGATTGCCCCGAATTTTACAGATTTCATTTTCGGGAAGTTTGAGAAGATCTCGACCTTCGAAAAAAACTTCACCGGAAACAATTTTTCCCGGTGGTTGCGGAATGAGTTTGAGCATGGAGAGATTCGTAATACTTTTCCCTGAACCCGATTCTCCGACAATGCCGAGTGTTTGTCCCGGAAGAAGATCAAAGGTAACACCATCAACAGCTTTGACCACTCCTTCACGAGTATAAAAGTAGGTTTTCAAATCACGAACTGAAAGAATGGGGTCGGTCACTGTTTCATCCTTGGGTCAAGTGCATCACGAAGTCCATCCCCGAGATAATTAAGTGCAAAAAGAAGTGTTGCAAGTAAAAGTCCTGGGAAAATAATCAGCCAGGAATAGAGTTCCATGGCTTGAGCTCCATCGGAAGCAAGGCTTCCCAGAGAAGCCATGGGAGCTTGAACCCCGAGACCTAAGAAACTTAAAAATGCTTCCGCTAAAATAACCTGCGGAACGGTCAAGGTCGAATAGACAATAATGGGTCCCATCGCATTTGGGATGAGATGCCGAAAAATAATATGTCGTTTGCGAACGCCGATGGAGTGCGCTGCCTCGATAAATTCTTTGTGTTTGAGCGAAAGAATTTGTCCACGGACGATACGTGCCATCGTCAGCCATTCTACAGCGCCAAGAGCGATAAACAGAAGAATGATATTTCGTCCAAAAAGGGTCATTAAAATAATGACGAGAAAGATATAAGGAAGCGCGTACATGATGTCGACAAAGCGCATCATCATGGCATCGAGTTTTCCTCCACAATAACCCGCGACAGCACCATAGATGATTCCAATAAAGAAACTGACAATGGTCGCGACAAATCCGACGGCAAGGGAGATACGAAGGCCGTAGAGACAACGGGTGAAAAGATCTCTGCCGAGAACATCGGCTCCAAGCCAGTGTTCAAAACTGGGTGGTGCCCCAATTTTATCGTAGTTGACCGCATCGAATTCATACGGAGCAATCCAGGGAGTCAAAATGGCGAGAATGAGTAAAATGACGACATAGATGCCACTGATGAGGGCGGCTTTGTTACGAATGAGTCGATACCACGCGTCTTTCCAAAGACTCGTTCCTGCTTCAAGTGCTTGTTCACTTATCAATTCTTCGATGTCCTGCTCTTGCGTTGCCATCTTTACGTTCCTCTCACGAGAGTCTCTTCTCAATCATATCGAATACGCGGATCTAAAAACGTATAGGCAATATCAACGATGAGATTAAAAAGAAGAAGAAGCGATGCATAAAAAATCACCATTCCCATGGTCATCGTGTAATCACGATTGAGGGCGCTATTCACAAAGTGACGACCAATTCCAGGAATGTCGAAAATTTTTTCAATGACGAGTGAACCTGTTAAAAGGGATGCACAAGCAGGTCCTAAATAAGAGACAATCGGAAGAAGTCCGCCTCTGAGCATATGTCGTATGACGACGGTTCTTTCTTTGAGTCCCTTGGCTCTCGCTGCACGAATGTAATCTTGACGGACTACTTCCAGCATTCCGCCGCGTGTGAGACGTGCGATGGTGGCGGCATAGAGAGTCCCAAGTGCAAGGCAGGGGAGAATCATATGATGAAAACTTTCCCATCCAGCGACGGGAAAAAGTTTCAATTTGAGACTGAAGAAAAGTTGCATCAAAGGGGCCATGACAAAACTCGGAATCGAAACTCCGATCATGGCAAAGGCCATCGCGAAATAATCGATGCGCGTATTCTGACGAAGCGCCGCAGTGAGTCCCATGCCAACTCCAAGGCACAGCGCAACAATGAGCGCTCCAAATCCGAGTTGTAATGTTTTCGGAACTCCAGCTTCGATGAATTCATTCACATCGCGACCAGGATATTTATAAGAGGGTCCGAGATCGAGGTGAAGAAAAACTCCTTTGACATACCGTAAGTATTGCTTGGGAAGGGGTTCATCGAGATGATATTTTTTTTCAATATTGCGTTTAATATCCGGTGGAATGGCCTTTTCCTCATCAAAAGGACCTCCGGGGGCAATGCGAATCATAAAAAAACAAAACGTCGTGATACACAGAATCGTCAACAAACTCCCGACAAGTCGTTTAAAGATGTAACGAAGCATAAGTAGCTTTCCTAACGTAAGCAAACGTTATGCGTCAATGATGAAATCTGAAATACCTTTTTTAAAAGAGGACTTGACCATGTTCTATTTCCTCAGTAATCCAATAACCACATGTTTGATGTCATGTCTCAAAGAAGGATTCGTTGTTCTGACATTGCCTGCGCCAAGGTCCGAGAATCGGTCCTTTGGCAAGGTGGTTATTTCCCGACATTTTGTTTTTAAGAGGAATCTCACTATGAAACGATTTTTTCTCCTCGTTCTTTGTATCTTCGCGACAAGTTGTACAGGTGGCGGATCTTGCGCTGGAAAGAAAGAGGTAGCTGCGCTTCCAGATACCTTTATTTGGAATCTTTACTCTGATCCGAAATCAATCGATCCTGGTTTGGTTCAAGAAAATTCAGGCTCCGATGTTGGAGTTCAACTCTTTGAGGGGTTGACAGAATATCATCCAGAAACCAATGAACCTGTTCCAGCCCTGGCGACGAGTTCAGATGTCAGTTCCGACGGACTTCTCTATACCTTTCACCTTCGTCAGGATGCGAAATGGTCGAACGGTGATCCTGTCACCGCGCATGATTTTGAATATTCGTGGAAACGAGCGCTCGATCCAAAAACCGGTTCTTACTACGCCTCTTATTTTTATATCATCAAAGGCGGCCAAGAATTTAATGAAGGGAAAAATACAGATGGTAATAGTGTCATGGTAAAGGCGCTCGATGATGTTACACTTCAGGTGACGCTCAAGCATCCTGCGCATTATTTTCCTCAAATGATTGCGTATCCGGCCTATCGTCCGGTGCATCGTAAAACAGTCGAAACATTTGGAGATAAATGGACACATCCGGAACATATTGTCAGTAATGGTCCTTACAAACTTGTTTCATGGGAAGTTCAAAAAGAGATGGTGGCAGAAAAAAATCCTTACTATTGGGATGCCCAAAATGTCCGGATCAATCGTATTCGATTTCTTCTGATTGAAGAGAGAGAAACCGCGCTGAAAAAACATCTTGAAGGGAGTGCGCATTATACTGACGATATCCCGACGCTGAAAATTCCGACGTTGAAATCCAATCCGCATTATCATGATGCCATTCAACTTGCGACTTACTATTATTCTATCAATACCAAGAAAAAGCCTTTTGATGATGTGCGCGTTCGTCAGGCACTTGCGATGTCGATTGAAAGAGAGAAAATCACCAATGTCTTGCAGCAGGGATATCCTACCCGTAATTTAGTTCCACCTGGTATTCCAGGCTACACCACAGCAAAAGGTTTATCTTTTAATCCAGAAAAAGCGCGTCAACTTCTTTCTGAAGCAGGCTTTCAGGATCCGAAAACGTTGAAAGTGACGCTGAGTTATAACACGAACGAAAATCACAAGCTTATTGCAGAAATGGTTCAAAATATGTGGAAAGAAAATTTAGGAGTCGAAGCTGAGCTTTATAATCAAGAATGGAAGAGCCATCTCAAAAATGTTGAAGAGGGAAATTATGAAGTGGGGCGGTTTACATGGATTGGAGATTATGTCGATCCTCTGACCTTTCTTGAAATTACAACCACCGCTTCAACTCAAAACTATTCAAAATGGAGTAATCCTGTCTATGATGATCTTGTTTTGGTTCAATCTGGAAAAGAAAGAGATCCAAAAAAACGATTTGAACTCCTCCAACAGGCGGAAGAGATGATGCTCGAACAAGCGCCGCTTATCCCTCTTTATCATTATGGGCGTCCACTTCTTTTGGATCCACGGGTCAAAGGATTTTATGGCAATTTGCAGGATATGCATCCTGTCAAATTTGCGTGGTTTGAAGAGGAAAAATAAAAAGGAGTGACATATATGAAAAGATTATCAGGGTTGTTTGTTGCGCTTTCGTTTTTGTTCTCAGCACCACTTTTTGCTGCAACAAGTACACGAGTTTTTACCTTTCATAGTGGTTCTGACCCCGACTCGCTTGACCCACACCTGACGTCGACGGTTGATGGCAGAAATCTTTTCTTGCAGCATTTCGAAGGTCTTCTTGCTTTTGATCATCGCGATAATTCGGTGAAACCAGGCGTTGCGAAACGTTGGACCGTCAGTCCCGATGGTCGCATCTATACGTTTTATTTGCGCGAAGCGAAATGGTCGGATGGAACTAAAATCACAGCACATGATTTTGTCTATGCTTGGAAGCGTTGCCTCGATCCTAAAACAGGATGTGTGACAGCAGCGCGCTTTGATTATCTGAAAAACGGCCGCGCTTATAATGCGAAAAAGATCACCGATGTTTCGCAGGTTGGGTTTCGTGCGATTGATGACATGACCCTGGAACTGACACTTGAAACTCCTTTCCCACCAATTCTCGAACTCCTCACGTCGCCGACCTATTCTCCTCTCAAAAAAGATGTTGTTCAAAAATTTGGAGATAAGTGGACAGAGCCTTCGCATATTGTTTCGAATGGTCCCTTTGTCTTGAAGGAATATCGCATTCAGGATCGCATCATCTTTACGAAAAATCCGACCTACTGGGATAAAGACAATGTCAATTTAGATGAAGTGCACGCCCATCTTATTGAGGATCTTGAAACAGCGCTGAAACAGTTTCAAGCTGGCGAGCTCGATTATATCTATCAGGTTCCTCAGACCAAAGCGGTTGTGTTGCAGTCTGATCCTCTCTATCATGCCAGTCCCTCATTTGGAACGTATTACTATCCGGTCAATACAAAGCATCCTGTTTTAAAAGATGCCCGTGTCCGCCGTGCACTTGCCTATGCGATCGATCGGCAAACGATCGTCGAAAAGATTTTGCGAACAGGGGAGAAACCTGCATACGGCGTGATTCCTCCTGGTGTTCAAGGATATACGTATAAAAAATATGTCGATTTTGATCCTGCAGTTGCAAAGAAATTGTTAGCCGAAGCCGGTTACCCTGATGGCAAGGGATTTCCAACCCTGACGCTGAGTTATAACACGCTTGATCTGCACAAACTGATGGCACAGACGGTTCAACAGATGTGGAGAGAGCATTTGGGAATCAATGTGGTCCTTCAAAATCATGAATGGAAAGTGCATATTAAATCACTTCAAAGTCACAGCTTCGAGATCGCGCGACTTGGAGGCATTGGGGAATACATCTATCCTTCAGGAACGCTCGAAGAAAAGACAACACAGTCTCCTGACAATTATGCCCAGTTCTCGAACGCTGAATATGATCGCACATGGGAGATGGCAGGAAAAGAGACAGATCCTAAAAAGAGACTCCAGCTCTACGCTGAACTGGAAGCAATTCTCATGAATGAGATGCCAGACATTCCTCTCTTCTTTTATAAAAATGAGTGGATGACGAAGTCGCATGTCACCGGCTTGAGTTTGAGTCCGATGAAGTCATTTAATCTGAAATATGTTTCACTGAATGGAAAGAGATAGAGAGAGATTTATAGGACATGTTTGTAAAGTCGTCGTATGTCATTGCGAGGAGCTTCAGCGACGAAGCAATCCGACACAAAGTGTCGTCCCGAGCGAAAGCGAGGGATCTCCGGGAGATCCTTCGGCTTTGCCTCAGGATGACCTTCGGTCAGATCGCCACGCCCTTTGGGCTCGCGATGACACCCTTTGCAAATAGATTCTCAAGAGGGGATCAACTAAGGAGAGCAATGATGAAGAAAAAAAGTGTTTTGAGTTTGATGCTAGGTTTGCTGCTGAGTTTTCCTCTTTTTGCGGAAACAGGCGAACGTCCCTTGATTGTTCACAATGGTTCAGTTCCGCAATCTTTTGATCCTCATAAAACCTCCGCGGTGGATGCAGACAACCTTGTACGTCAATACTTTGAGGGACTTGTTCAGATTGATCATCGTGATAACTCGATTAAACCTGGTGTCGCA
The DNA here is from genome assembly GCA_001798185.1 of Deltaproteobacteria bacterium RIFCSPHIGHO2_02_FULL_44_16. Classification (NCBI taxonomy): domain Bacteria; class Deltaproteobacteria; species Deltaproteobacteria bacterium RIFCSPHIGHO2_02_FULL_44_16. Next base: position 113,366 of record MGRM01000022.1, read on the forward strand.
AAACGTTGGGATGTCAGTAAAGATGGAAAAACGTATACATTTTATTTAAGGGAAGATGCGAAGTGGTCTGATGGAACACTGTTGACAGCACAGGATTTTGAATATTCGTGGCGTCGAGTGATTGATCCGAAAACTGCGTGTCCACAGGCAAGTCGTTTTGATTACCTCAAAAATGGACGTGCTTATAACTCTCAAAAGATCAATGATCCTTCTCAAATTGGATTTAAAGCAAAGGATAAATTTACATTTATTGTTGAACTTGAAGGTCCATTTCCTCCCATACTTGAGCTTCTCTCATCACCAACATTCTATCCGGTCAAAAAAGAAGTGGTTGAAAAATTTGGAGATAAATGGACTGAACCTTCGAATATTATTTCCAATGGTCCGTATATATTGAAAGAACACCTTCTGAGTGATCGGGCTATTTTTGTCAAAAGTCCTTATTATTGGGACAAAGCGAATGTGGCCATTAACACTGTCCATATTCTTTTTATGGATGATCTGGAAACTGCGCTCAAAAGTTACAAAGCGAGTGCAATTGATTTCATGTGGCAGCTTCCAAAAACAAAAGTTCGTGTTTTGAAACAGGATCCTGAATTTCATCAGGGACCGCTCTTTGGGATTTATTACTATCCTATCAATGTGAAGCATCCGATTCTCAAAGATGTTCGTGTCCGAAAAGCACTTGCACTTGCGATTGATCGTACAACCATTGTCGAAAAAGTAACTGCAAGTGGTGAGCAACCGGCAACCGGTTTTCTTCCACCAGGGGTAACGGGATATCCGTACAAAAAATATCTCGACTTCAATCCTGATGCAGCCAAAAAACTTTTGACTGAAGCGGGTTACCCCGATGGTAAGGGATTTCCGAAACTCACTTTAAGTTATAACACAGACGAAGCTCATCGGCTTATTGCTGAAGCCGTGCAACAGATGTGGAAACAGCATTTAGGTGTCAACATTGAGATTCGAAACTTTGAATGGAAAGTCCATATTGCAAATCTTCACAGTCATAATTTTGAAATTGCTCGTCTTGGCGGTATTGGAGAATATATTTATCCTTCAACGTTTTTTGAAGGGGATGTCACCGAATCTCCAGGGAATTATTCGCAATGGTCAAATGCCGAATTTGATCGCATTTGGGGAGAAGTCACAAAAGAAAATAATCCTCAAAAACGACTCGAGATGTATGCCAAGCTCGAAGAAATCTGGCTGAATGACATGCCGGGCATTCCCATCTATTTTTACAACAATTATTGGATGGTAAAATCAAATGTGAAGGATTTAAAGGTCAACGCGATGAATCAATATACATTGAAATTTGCGTCAGTGAAGAATTAGCCTGTTAAAAAGTCCGCAGGAGGTGTTTGTCGAGCGGCGTCTGCAGGCACTGCGAACAGCAGCCATCATCTTCGCAGTGCCAAAGAGCAGGCGGCGAGATGGCGATTGAATTGAGCCGCCGTAGCGAGACAACGCCTCCGAGAGACTTTTTCATAAGGAGAATAGAGATGAAAAGACTGCGTCACCTCTTCACATTATTCCTGATTATGGGTTTGATGGTCGGTTGTTCGCGTAAAGAACAAGGAAAACAGGCGCGAGTGCTTCATCTCGATAATAAAAGTGAAGTCGACACACTTGATCCGGCGCTTATTCGCGACGTTGCGGCTTCACGAGTGGTGATGCAACTTTTTGAAGGACTTCTTGAATATCATCCCAAAACACTTGAACCGATTCCTGGCGCTGCAAGTCATTATGATGTCAGTGAAGATGGAAAAGTGTACACCTTTCATCTTCGCAAAGAGGCGAAATGGTCTAATGGCGATCCGGTCACAGCGCACGATTTTGTCTATTCCTGGAAACGCGTCGTTGATCCAAAACTTGGAGCTGCTTATGCCTTTCAAGCTTTTTACATCAAAAATGCGCAGAAAATTTATGAAGGAAAAGCAAATGCATCAGAGCTTGGAGTGACTGCGGTGGATGATCTGACACTTCGAGTTGAACTCGAGAATCCAACACCGTTTTTTTCAGCTATTGTCACTTTTCAAACGCTTCGCCCGGTGCATCAGAAAACCGTTGAAGCTTATGGCGACAAGTGGATTCGTGCTGAGCATATCGTTTCCAATGGAGCGTTTATTTTAAAAGAATGGACTCCAAACAAACAGATCGTTCTTGAACCAAATCCAAAGTACTGGGATCGCAAAAATTTAAAACTCGATCGTGTGGTCTATTATCCTCTTGAAGATCGCGAAGTAGCGTTCAAACTCTTTCGTGCAGGTCAATTGCACTATGTTGATGAAGTCCCAAGTCTCAAAATTCCCACACTTCAGGGAGATCCGGAATTTAACCACGGACCTTTTTTGGGAGCTTATTATGTTCTGGTGAATGTCGCAAAACCACCGTTCAATAATAAACATCTTCGTCAGGCGCTTGCGATGAGTATTGATCGTGAAAAAATCACACAAGTTCTTCACCGAGGTATTGCCAACGCTGCCTTTACTCCCAAAGGAACTGCAGGATATCAACCTCCCGAAGGTCTCCCTTTTAATCCTGAAAAGGCGCGAGCCCTGTTAGCGGAGGCAGGATATCCAGAAGGTAAGGGGCTTCCGAAAATCACACTTTCGTACAATACCGATCAAGATCATAAACGGGTGATGGAGCTTGTGCAAAATATGTGGAAAGAAAATTTAGGGATTGAAGTAGAAATACGAAATATGGAATGGAAAACGCTCTATCAATCCTATCGCGAGCGCAATTATGAACTTGGCCGTATGGGATGGATCGGGGATTATGTCGATCCCAATACGTTTCTTGATATGCATCTGACAGGAAATGGAAACAATGATGCTGGCTGGAGTAACCTTGAATATGATCGTTTGATTCGTTTAGCGGGAGAGACCATAAATTCAAAAAAACGTTTTGAATATTTCCAAAAAGCAGAATCCATTTTGCTGGATGAGTCACCAGTACTTCCAATTTATACGTGGACCTTTCCGAGCATGATGAGCAAGAAGATGGAGGGTTACCATCACACCCTTCTCGGGATGCATCCGCTGAAGTTTGTATCGTTGAAGGAGTGAAAATTTTTATAACGCGTAACAAAATGAACTTTTGTCATCCCCGCGAAGGCGGGGATCTCATGAGATTCCCGCTTACTGCATGCGGGAATGACAGCAGTCGGATCCTTATCTTATGAAACGTTTTCTTTTTTTCACTTTTCTCTTTTTTCTCGGAACTGTCATTGCATGTAGCTCCAAAAAATCAGCAAAAGCTTTTCATACCGTCCTCTATGGCGAAATTGAATATCTTGATCCGACACTTTCGAGTGATGAAAATTCGCGGGAAGTGATTATCAATCTTTTCGAAGGACTTTTAGAGCTTCATCCGAAAACATTAGAACCGCGTCCAGCTCTCGCTAAGAAATTTGAAGTGAGCGATGATGGTCTGACATATACGTTTTACCTTCGCGATGATGCAAAGTGGTCCAATGGCGATGCTGTTACCGCCAATGATTTTGTCTACTCCTGGCGACGAGCCGTGGATCCAAAGACAGCAGCGAAATATGCGTATTATTTGTATCATCTCAAAAATGGAGAGGCGATTAACACGGGAAAGATTTCAGATCTCACACAACTTGGCGTGAGCGCAATCAGCCCTACGATACTCAAGGCCGAGCTTGAGCATCCGCTCCCATTTTTTCCTTATCTTGTGAGTTGGACAACTTTTCTTCCCGTGCATCAGAAAACCGTTGAGACCTATGACAAAGAATGGGCACAACCTGGACATATTGTCACCAACGGTCCATTCTTGCTGAAAGAGTGGAAGCCTTACGATCAGATTTTGTTAGAGGCAAATCCAAATTACTGGGATCGCAAACATGTTCATCTGACACAAGCTGTTTTTCATGTGATTGAAGAAGCTGAAACGGCCCTGAAACTCTTTCAAGAAGGAACGCTTCATTTCATGCACCGTGTTCCAGATTTGAAAATAAAAACGCTCAAATCACAGCCAGAATTTGTCGATGGACCTCTGCTTGGCACTTATTTTGTAATGTTTAATGTCAATACTCCGCAACTCAAAGACAAACGAGTTCGCCAAGCCTTCGTGATGGCCATTGATCGTCAGAAAATTGTCGACGTGATTCAAAAAGGGATGGCCAGTGCGAGTTTTGTTCCGGAAAGCATCGCCGGTTATATACCGGCAAAAGGCCTGGAGTTTAACCCGGAAAAAGCAAGAGCGCAGCTCGCTGAAGCAGGCTTCGCTGATCCTAAAAAATTTCCTGAAACAACCCTTGTTTACAATACGAGCGATGAGCACAAAATGGCGATGCAACTTATACAGAATATGTGGAAAGAAAACTTAGGTATCGAAGTGAAACTATACAACATGGAGATGAAAAGTTTGCTCAAAGAATGGCGTGTGGGAAATTTCCAGATCAGCCGTCGCGGATGGATTGGCGACTATCCTGATCCGACAACATTCTTGGATCTTTTCCGCCCTGGATTTGGAAATAATTTTAGCGGATGGAACCATCAAGGATATGAAGAGTTGCTACGAGAAGCGACCAAGACCAGAAATGCTTCGAAACGTTTCCAGCTCTTGCGCAAAGCGGAAAGTATTTTGCTTGATGAATCGCCAGCACTTCCGATTTACACCTATACACATCCACACTTGATCAGCGCAAAAGTAACTGGCATATATCACAACGCGATGAACCAGCATCCGCTGAAGGGTGTTACGCTTGATTAAGAAGCAATTTCAAAAGAGATAATGAATTGTGGGTGACGCCGGAGGTGCTTCCGGGAGGGTCTCCCGCAAAGTGGGAGGGCCGGAACACCGCAGGCGGCAGGACCCACAAACAGGAGATCTTTTGAAAATTGCTTCTTCATGCTTACTTAAGGAGTCTTCATGAAACGAATTCTATTGCTCATCTTGACAATTTTTCTCTCCAGCCTCGTTGCTTGCAAAGGGAAGAAAGTCGAAGGGAAACAAGAATTTGTGGAGAGCATTGCAGATGAGCCAGAGTATGTTGATCCGGGACAAGCAGCTGATATTGTTTCTACCGAAGTGACCATTCAACTTTTTGAAGGACTTTTAGAGTTTGATCCCAAAACAGCAGAGCCAATTCCTGCTCTTGCCACACGTTATGATGTGAGCAGTGATGGCAAAACCTACACGTTTCATCTTCGTAGAGATGGGAAGTGGTCCAATGGCGAGCCGGTCACAGCGCGTGATTTTGTCTCTTCATGGCGCCGTACTGCAAGTCCGGCGTTTGCCTCGCAATACGCTTTTCTGACGTATTTTATCGTGAATGGCGAAGAGATTAATAATGGAAAAATAAAAGATCTCAGCAAGCTCGGTGTCAAAGCTCTTGATGATTATACAATAGAAGTAAAACTCGTAAACCCAACTCCTTTCTTTCCAGGAGTAGTCTCTTTTCCACCACTGCGACCTGTGCATCAGAAAACCATCGAAGCCTATGGTGATCGCTGGACACGGCCAGAACATATCGTCGGTAACGGACCCTTTATTCTCGCCGAATGGATTCCGTACAAACATCTCCTCATGAAACCAAATCCTCATTACTGGGATCGTGCCAATGTGAAACTTGAGACGGTAAAATTTCTTCCGATTAATGATCAGGAAGTTGCGCTCAAACGTTTTCTGAGTGGTGAAATTCACTATGTACGTGATGTCCCTGCATTGAAAATTCCGATGCTTGAGAAGCATGAGGAGTTTGTAAGATCTCCACAACTTGCAACCTACTATCTTCTCATGAATGTCAATCGACCCCAATTTAAAGATAAGCGCGTACGTCAAGCGCTCATGATGGCGATCGATCGTCAAAAACTTGTGGATGTGGTTCATGTCGGAAAACCGACCTCGGCGTTAACTCCTCCAGGGACTGCCGGCTATCAACCACCCGAAGGACTTCCATTTAATCCAGAAAGGGCGAAAGCCCTGCTCGCTGAAGCAGGATACCCTGAAGGAAAAAATTTCCCGAAAACAATTATTTCTTATGAAACGAGTGATAATAATAAAACGATTATGGAGCTGATCCAAAATATGTGGCGTGAATATTTGGGGATTAAAGTCGAGCTTCAAAATATGGATTGGAAGACACTTTTGAAAGCGCGAGAAGCTCAAGATTACGATATTGCTCGTTCTCGTTGGGTTGGTGATTATGTCGATCCGAATACTTTTCTTGAACTCTATCTCTCGTATCATCCAATGAATGAAGTGAAATGGGTCAATAAGGAATACGATGATTTGATTACCAAAGCTGCAGCAACGCTCTCTCAGAAAGAGCGGTACGCTCTCTTTACGAAGGCAGAAAAAATACTCCTCGATGAAGCGCCCATTTTGCCAGTGTATACCATTACGATGTCAGCGATGATGAGTAAAAAATTGACAGGATTCTATTCAAACCTTTTGGATTTCCATTCGTTGAAGGGTGTGACGCTGAAATAAAAAAAAGGCTTCGTATGAAACATCTTTTTTCGTTTTGTTTAATACTTCTCTTTTTCTTTGCAATTTCCTGTAAGGGGAAACAGTCAAAAGTGACACAAGAGTACGTGGAGAGTATTCCCGGAGAGCCCGCATATATTGATCCAGGATTAGCTCACGATGCGGTTTCAGTTGAAGTATCGGTACAGCTTTTTGAAGGACTCCTCGAATACGATCCGAAGACGCAAGAACCGGTTCCAGCGCTTGCAACACATTATGAAATAAGCTCTGATGGCAAAACCTACATCTTTCATCTCCGCAAAAATGGAAAATGGTCCAATGGCGATCCAGTTACTGCCCACGATTTTGTCTCTTCATGGCGTCGTGTCGCTGATCCCAAAACCGCATCGCAATATGCGTTTGTCATTTATTTTATTCGCAATGGTGAAGAGATTAATACGGGAAAAGTTACAGATCTCACAAAGCTTGGAGTGAAAGCGGTTGATGATTACACACTTGCAGTAACATTGAGCAAACCGACTCCTTTTTTCCCAAGTATCCTTTGTTTTCCCACCCTCCGACCGGTTCATCAAAAGACAGTTGAAACTTATGGAGATCAATCCACACGACCGGAAAATATTGTGAGTAATGGCCCATTTATTTTGACGGAATGGATTCCGTATAAACATCTGCTCATGAAACCAAATCCCCATTATTGGGATCGTAAAAATGTAAAACTTGAGACCGTCAAATTTCTTCCCATCGACGATCAAGAGATGGCGCTCAAACGTTTTCTGAATGGAGAAATTCATTACGTACGAGATGTGCCGTCACTCAAAGTTCCAATGCTTGAGAAGAACGAAGAGTTTGTGAAAGCGCCGCAGCTTGCGAATTTCTTTCTTCTCGTGAATGTCAATCGACCCCAGTTTAAAGATAAGCGAGTTCGTCAGGCTCTGATGATGGCGATCGATCGTCAGAAAATTGTCGATGTCATTCATGTCGGAAAAGTGATGTCGTCATTTACACCACCTGGAACTGCTGGTTATCAACCACCAGAAGGACTCCCTTTCAACCCAGAGAGGGCGAAAGCCCTGCTCGCTGAAGCTGGTTTTCCAGAGGGAAAAGGTTTTCCGAAAACAATGCTTTCCTATGAAACCAGTGGCAATAGCAAAACCATTATGGAGCTTCTGCAGAACATGTGGCGTGAACATTTAGGGATTCATGTCGAGCTTCAGAATATGGATTGGAAAACACTTCTCAAAGTGCGCTCTGTCCAAGACTATGACTTGGCTCGCTCTCGATGGATCGGCGATTATGTCGATCCAAATACCTTTTTAGAGCTTGGACTCTCTGCTCATCCACACAATCAGTCTAAATGGGTAAATCCTGAATATGACAGTCTTATTTCCAAGGCTTCTTTTACGCAAAACCAAAAAGAACGATATGCTCTCTTTACCCAAGCTGAAAAACTTCTTCTCGATGAGGCTCCAGTTCTGCCGATTTATACCATTACGATTCCAACAATGATCAGCAAAAAACTCGAAGGTTTTTATCCAAACTTAATGGATATTCATCCCCTCAAGGGAGTTTCGATCAAGACTGAAAGTAAAAGAATATCAAGGAATTAAACGTACGGAAGAAATTGATTGCATCCTGCGGTGAGGGTCCATAAATAAAAACGAAACCTTTTATGATTTTGTCCGATAAAAAGAATATGAAGCATCGTGTGTCGTACGCTATTTTTTTCGTCTTTTTGATGGGATGCTTTTTCTTCCCCAGCCGTCGAGTTGAGACGACGTCTGAACATTACTCCCTTTTTCGTTATACGGGTGATGGTCATCTTCCTGTCTATAACGTCCATACCAAAGAACATGTCGATCTTGTGTATCGAGATGCTGAGGGAAAATACCAAAATGAGGCGCTTGCCCAGATCGATACTCTTTTTGCCTGTCCCTTTCAGCAAGAGCGGACCACGATTTCTCTCCGTCTCATTGAGCTGTTAGACCATCTTCAAGATCATTTTGGGGCCCAGGAGATTGACTTTATTTCAGGCTATCGAAGTCCTGAATACAATGCAAAACTGAAAAATAGAAATAGTCGCGTTGCGAAATACAGTATGCATCTTCATGGCCGTGCTGCTGATATTCGCCTCAGAGGAACAAATAGTAGAACTCTTCGAAACTATGCGATTTCTTTAAAAGCTGGTGGGGTTGGCTATTATGGTCGAACTCAATTTGTGCATGTCGACACTGGCCCTGTCCGTTCGTGGTATCGCTAATTACTTTCCAATGATCACTTTCAGCAGATCATCCATTTCGTCATCTTCAATGACACCGCTTTTTTCTTCTAGCGGTTTTGTTTCAGAAAGCGTTTCTTTTGGAACTATTTTTTTCGCCATTTGAGGTTGCGTCTTTCCTGTGGGTGAAGAGGGGAGTTCTGTTTTTAATGTTGCGGGCGCAATCACTATTACCGCTTCCTTTTTCCCTTGCATCTGTTGTGAAAGGGTTTCTTGGTCGAGCGCTGCATATATTTTCTGATGCTCGTCGTGTTTGAGTGTAAAGGGGATGACGAGACGTCCTTGAATATCACTTGCTTTTTGGCGAAGCAGAGGACTCGGAACAAGCGTTGCGGAGAAAGCGGGAGTCAACGCCAATTTTCCACTTCCTTCAAGAGTATCGGTGCGTGCGTGAATTTCTGCAGATCCTAGAAAAAGAGAAGAGTTAAATGTGACCGGTTTTACTTCAAGTTCAGTGGAGGTAGACTGAAAATCAGCGTGGAGATCGGTTATTTTCAGATCGTTTGCTGTGAGTCTCTCCATATTTTTTTGAGATGGAACCGGTGATCCTAGTATTTCCTGGAACATTTCTGGAGGAAAAAGAGAGGAACCAAAAGGAGAGAAAAGCATGGCTTCATTCATCAAAAGTGTTCCTCCGATCGTTTCATGATCTTTTAATTCTAAGGGCGTGCTGCCGTAAGTCGCGAGTGTTGTCACGAGCGCTCCTTTTCCGCGTAAGGGAAAAGGGAGAGAGAATGTTTCCATATCGACATCTTGCATGACCGTGCTGAACTCATAACGAGGCGATTCTTCAAGAAGCATTTTTCCTGTTCCGGAAAAAACTCCACCAGCAAAGGATCCTTTTACAACGGGAAAAGTGAGAGCATCGTTTTCCCAAAAAAGATGAAGTTCCAATGTTTCAAATTTTTTCCCAAAAAGAGTTGCTTGCGAAGCATTGACGGTTCCACTCAACCATGAAGTTGTTTCATCTGTCTCTTCTCCTTCCTGAAAAGTAAGAGAAAAAGATGGTGCTTCCAGTTCTTCGATGATCGAAAGAAAAGGGAAATAAGGTTTCACGTTCTTGAGATCGATCGTTTCTGATTTTACTAAAAAATTATAGATGCGATTTTCGCCACGTTTCCAGAAACCGGTCATCGAAATCTGACTTTGTCCAAGTTCAAAAAGAGCTTCGCTTACAGAAATTTTTTCTTTATTGAGGTGGAATAAAAATTTCCCTTTAAAAGGATATTGCGCTGCTTTGGTAAAAAGTTTTCCATAAGAAAAAGCGCTCGCTTCTGCATCGACACTCCCCGAAAATTCTATGTTCGCGGCTTTTCGTTTAAGCGAGAGATCAAGCACTACCGGAGATTGCCAACTCAGGTTCTGAGCAAAAACTTTTAAAGGAGTTTCCTGATCACTGATGCGTTCGGGATGAAATTGATTCGTGGTCACATGAAATGCATATTCGGGCTGATCACACGTGAGGCAAAATGAACCAGAAAGCGCAAAGGGAAGTTTCCCCAGCAAACCTTTTAACGGTTCAAATTTTATTTCACGCCCTCCTTGTTGAAAGGTCATATTTCCTTCCAATGAAAAGTTGGGCCGAGTCGTTTCCGCAAATTTGGCTTGGAGGTGAAGGGGAAAAGTGGTTGTTCCAAACTGTGGAATTGAGAGAGAGATTTCTTGAAAGTGAAGAGGAATTTTATCGCCTCCTCGGAGGATCGAAATATCTCCGGAGGTGATGGTGAAAGCTGCGAGACGATAGGTCCATTCTTCTTTTGCTGTTTTGCTCTGGAATTTTTTAAAGTGAGAAAGGTCAGGAACGACAAGTCCTTCAACCACAGGCGAGAGTGTTAATTCCTTTTTGAAAAGGTCCATCAACGAGAGAGTTCCGGTGATTTTTTTTGCGGTAAAGAGTGTTGTTCCATTCTCTTCAACAACGAGATTCGTCAGTTTGAATCGAGGAGAAGGGAGAATCCGATAAGAAAATTCTGCAAGGGTCGCTTTTCCTGCAAAGAGATGGGAAATATGTTCTTCAATGGCTTGATGGACCCGAGACGTTGGAAGAAAAGAAGGAGCAACGATAAGGAGAGAGATGATCAGCGCCAGAACACTCAAAGCAATGATGACTCCTTTGAACCACCATTTTTTCATGAAACTACGGTAGCATAGGAATCATTTGAAGGAAACAGCGAGTTTTTTAATGATGTACTGTTTTTTTGATCTCTTCGAGCCAACGAATGACAAGGTCGTATGAATTTCCTGAAAGATTTTTCGGAATTTCATGCGTTTTCATAATTTCCATAAATGCATCCAGCGCAATTTTGGTTTCGCCTACCGTCAGGGTATTGTTGCCGGACGTTTTGAGATTTTCACTGTAATCGAGAGTTGTCTCTACTAAGAGTTTAAAGATTTCCTTTGTTCCATCACTGACATCCCCAAAGCGTTCAATGACTTGTTTTAAAAATTGTTCCACATCGGTATTCGAACTTTTCATGACAGAAGTATATGCTCCACGCTCGCAAATGACAACACCCTTGACTCTTGACCATTCCTCACTGACCTGTCATTGCTCAATCTTCGCAAGATGGAGGTAGGAAGGCATGCCCGCAAAAAAATTGAAAGCAAAAGATCTGAGATGGAAATGTGATCCCTCTTTTCTCTCCTTCTATAAAGATCAAAAAAAATTTAAAGGGACGCATTCTATTGTGGGACAAGATCGAGCTCATAAGGCTTTGGAAACAGGGCTGAAGCTCTATCGTTCCGGATACAATATCTATGTGGCTGGTATGGCAGGAACCGGGCGCACAACGACCATTCGTCGAACACTCGAAGAACTGAAGCCAGCCTGCGAAGATGTTCCCGATCGTTGTTATGTCTATAATTTTGTGGATCAAGCGCAACCCGTGCTTCTCAATTTTCGTCGCGGAGAGGGGAGAAAATTTCGCGATGACATGAGGGAACTCGTGAAGATTTTGCGCAACAATCTTCCGAAAACACTCGAGTCGACACATGTTGCCCGCGAACGAGAAGCCATTGTTGAACGATATCAAACTCAAGAAAAAAAAGTCTTTGAACAATTTGCCGAACGATTAAAAAAAGAAGGCTTCGCCTTGATTCAAGTACAGGAGGCAACATACGTAGCCCCCACCGTTTTCCCGGTGATTAATAATGAAGCGGTGTCGATCGATTACCTCGAAAATCTGGTGAAAGAGGGGAAGATTACGAATGAAGAGAGAGGTCAGAAACTCGAACGACACAAGGAACTTTCAACGGAGCTCAAACAAGTATTAATCAAAGCGCGTGGGATTGGAAAGCGCATGCACGACGAGCTCGATAAATTTCATCAACGCTGGGCTTCGCTCGTGCTCGATGGAATTTTGGACGATTTTTATAGTCGTTATGAAGAGAAAAAAGTCCGAGCGTATTTCGATGAAGTTCGAAAACATGTTTTACATAATCTCGATGTTTTTTTTGGCCGTCAGGAACAACCGCAACAACCCGGCGTGATTATGATTGGAGCTCCTGGAAAGCCCGACGATCCTTTTTGGTATTATGAAGTCAACTTACTCACCGAAGCGCGAGATGAAAAAATATCCAAAGCTGGATGTCTCATTATTGAAGAGCCAAACCCTTCCTATGTGAATCTTTTTGGAGCGGTTGAATATACGCCAAGTCCAGGTGGCGCGTGGACCACCGATTTTCGAAGCATTAAAGCCGGCTCGCTTTTGCAAGCCGACGGTGGTTATATCATTATTAATGCGCTCGATCTTCTTCGCCGACCTCTGGTGTGGGATCAGTTGAAACGCGTGCTCAAAACAGAAGAACTCATTATTCAACAGCCAGAAACCTATTTTCAAATTGCCACCATGGCGCTGAAACCAGAACCGATTAAACTTTCGGTAAAAGTTATTTTGATTGGCCCTGATTGGTTGTATCGTCTTCTGTGGTCCTATGAGGAAGAGTTTGCCAAAACCTTTAAAATTTTAGCTGACTTCGATACCAGCATGCCCTTGAGCAAAAATGCGGCAAAAAATTTTGCTGCGGTACTCAAGTCAATTCTCGATCGAGGAGATCATTTACACCTCGAAAGTGATGGTCTTGCAGCTCTCATTGAACATGGCGTGGAAGAGTCAGGACAGCAAGATCGTATTACCACCCGCTTTACGCATGTCGCCGATGTTCTTCGCGAATCTGAGCATGTGGCACGTCAAGAGGGGGCAAAGGCGGTGAAGCGACATCATGTGACGACCGCACTCCAAGATCGTCGCTATCGACATAATTTAAGTGAAGAGCGCGTGCAGCGTCTCATCGAAGAGGGGGTGCTGCTCGTCGATACGCATGGGAAGAAAGTAGGCCAAATTAATGGCCTTGCGGTTTACTCTCTCGGCCACACTCGCTTTGGAAAACCATCGCGTATCACCGCAGTGACCTCAGTTGGCAAAACCGGCATTATCAATATTGAACGAGAAGCTGGCCTTTCAGGACCCACTCACGACAAAGGTGTTTTTATTTTGAACGGTTATTTGCGTCAGCAATATGCTCAACGAAAACCTCTGACGCTTGCAGCTTCTATTGCGTTTGAACAGTCTTATGCGGGCGTTGATGGAGATAGCGCGTCGTCTACTGAAATTTATGCGCTTCTTTCAAGTCTCTCGGGACTGCCGATCGATCAAGGATTTGCTGTCACGGGTTCGGTGAATCAACTCGGAAATATTCAACCGATTGGCGGTGTGAATGAAAAGATCGAAGGATTTTTCGATGTCTGCAAGGCGCAAGGATTTACGGGAAAGCAAGGGGTGCTGATTCCTGTTCAGAATGAGCGACATCTCATGCTTCGCGAAGATATTTTGGACATGGTCAACAAAGGAAAATTTCATATCTATTCCGTTAAAAGTATAGAAGAAGGGATTGAAATTTTGACCGGGAAAAAAGCGGGAGCGATACAAAAAAATGGTCGATACCCTGTGAACACCGTTCACGGTTTGGTCCAAAAACGTTTGGAAGAGATGACGGAAATGTTCGATGGAGCGGAAGCTGAAGTGAGAAAAGAGTTGCGACCAGAGCGAAAAGGTTATCCCAAGCCTCCAGGTCCACCGAAAGCAAAAAGGAAGAAATGAGATGATGGCATCACCCGCAATTAATTATCTGTTTTGAAATTTCGTTTCAATATTTTATGGATAAACTTATTGTCAAAGCTCTTGAGGTTCGTGAACACGCTGTTGTGCATCAAACCGGTTACAAGGTTGGTGCGGCGCTGGAGACGATCGACGGCAAAGTCTATGTGGGAGCGAATGTTGAGAGTCCCTCAGCAATTATTCATGTTTGTGCCGAACGAACTGCAATTTTTTCTGCGCTCTCAGCAGGAGAGAGGAAATTTAAACGCATTGCTGTTGTCGCTGAGCGCGATCAGCCCATTCCGCCGTGCGGATTTTGTCGACAGACGCTTTTAGAGTTTGCACCAGAGATCGAAGTGATTATGGCAAATCTTGAAGGAGAGTCCAAAACCGTGAAGCTTTCGGAACTCGTTACTGATCCTTATCTTTTTCAAAAAAACTAATTACCAAGGAATAAAAGCATCACTAGGAAATGTTTCGAGATTTCGCTGATAAATACCAGAGGTGTTCGTGCGATCGTAAGCTGCATCAGCGAGGATGATTGTGGTGGAATCAACTGTCTTCAAGTGATCGGCGAGTTTTCGTGCACTTTCTGCACTCTCCCCATTTTTACTTGCATAACATTCAAGTCCAGCCACGATGGTGGCAATGATTGCCCCTTGGTTGGAAACTTTCCATATCGTATCTTCTCCAGTTCTTGTCGTAAGGGTCCATTTTTTTGATGTGTTATTAAAATCCAAAATAACTTTTCCCTGGCTCCAAAGGCCGATATTGACTTCAGAATTAATTTTGACTTCGAGATGATATCCTGTTGCTGTCTCGTTCCCCACAAAGTTGAGAGTGTCATCGATACCAGAATCTTCTTGGCACTCGACGACAATGCCTCCTTCATCATGATGTTTGGTGGCATCAGGTTTATATTCAAGATTAAAACCCTGAAATTCCGCTGAAATACTTCCAAATAAATTTCCGGCTGCGATCATGATGACCTCCAAAATGTGTGTTGAAAATGGCAGCTAACATTGGGTGAAAAGAATGGCAAGACAGTAATCAACTTTAAGAATCTATTCGCTCGCGCGGGGTGAACCCGACGCTCGCTAACGTCAGGGGGGAGATCCTGCTCTCCCCCTGACAACCCCCATCGGAACTCCACCCCGCGCGCAGAGGACCATGCCCTTGGGCATGGGTGAATGCGGCTGTTGCGCGCGAAGCGCGTGATGTTCAAGTGCCACGCGCTTGCGCGTGGGTATCTACTTCAAAGGGTGTCATCGCGAGCCCGAAGGGCGTGGCGATCTCCTGAATGTCAGGAGATTGCTTCGTCGTCCCCCAAGATTCGTGGGGGACTCCTCGCAATGACACCACGGGTGTTTGGAAGATCAACATGAGAGTGTCAAAAAAACGACGATATTCTCAGAATAAAGTTAAAAGAAGGGTTGGCTTCGACCAAAGAATTTATAAAAACTAAATAGTATCAATAAGTTATAAAACACGTTTTCTGGAACGCTCTTTGCATATTTGTCCAGATGAAGGGAGAGAAAATGAAAAAATTTATGTCATTATGTTTGATGTTGCTGATTTCCATGCATTTTCTTTTCTCGACGTTCTCCAGCGTGAAAAATTTTGCCGAAGATGAACCCCGCTCTGAAACTGACGATTTTGACTACGAAGAATACACTGAGTTTGCCTAATTTAAAATGATTTCAAAATAGATCAAGATTCGGGTGACGCCGGAGCGTGTTCCAGGAGGTCTCCGTCTTTAGCGGAGGGCCGGAACACCGCAGGCGGCAGGACCCGTATCAAATAAGAAACGTTTTGAAATCATTTTAGCTGTAGAGAAAATATTGTTTTCGCTCTTCTGCGAACGTCGAAGAAAAATCTGCAAGCGCAATAATCTCTTCAAAATCTTTCGTGTCAATCCGTTTTCGAAACTCTGAACTTCCGGTGAGCACATCAATGGCAGGAACATCACGTCGAAATTCATAGGGACTCGTGCGCCATTCAAATCCTTTTCGTTTATAAAGTTTATGCAATGTCCAGATGAGTGCAAAACCATTGAGATAAGATCTGAAAGCTTCATGATTGGTGATTGTCCATTTGATCCCTTCACATGGTGTGCCTTTCCATTTTTCAAATGTTGGTGTGAAGGAGATCGCTTCCATATCAATTGCGGGAATTTCGAGTGCTTCCATATGTTCGATGAGTTCATCTGGGCGAATAAAAGGAGCGCCGATGATTTCAAAGGGAGTCTCAGTTCCGCGACCTTCAGAAACATTCGTTCCTTCAAGTAAACATATCCCTGGATAGAGGAGTGCTGCTGTATAACTCCGCATATTCGGCGAAGGATTGTGCCACGTCAGTCCTGTTTCAGGAAAATGCATTGAACGTTTCCATCCCGACATAGAAATGACGTGTACATTACAATTGATTTTTTCTTGAACCTTGAAAAGGAGCGCCAGCTCCCCGATGGTCATGCCGTGACGATTCGGAATGGAATGAAGTCCTATAAAAGATTCAAATCCTTTTTCAATTTCCCCCCCCTCAAGTACAAGACCGCCAAGAGGATTGGGGCGATCACACACGATGATCTGTTTTTTTTGCTGTGCGCAGACGTGCATACATAAAAGCGTTGTCCAGATGTACGTATAATAACGACTCCCAATGTCTTGCAGATCAACTACGAGCGTATCAATACGACTCAGCATCTCGGAAGTAGGAGAGAGAGATTCAAATGTTTCTCCATAGAGACTGAAAATGGGAAGGTTTGATTTCGCATCTGTCGAAGAAGCCACGGCCTCCATATATTGAGCTTTTAGATCGAGTCCGTGTTCAGGAGCAAAAAGGGCAGTGACCTGCAGATCTTTGCGGGCGAGCACTGATTCAAGGGTCGAGTGATTTTCAGAGGTCATATGAGATCGCGAGGTAAGAAGACCGATGCGTTGCCCGCGCAACTTTTCTGATTCGTGGTGAAGAAGCTGATCAATGCCGAGTTGCATGCAATTTTTTAAACTCATTTCATAAAGTAACTTTTGATAATTTATGTCATCCCTGCGAAGGCAGGGATCCAGTATTTTAATGTTTCTGGATTCCCGCTTTCGCGGGAATGACATAACGTAATTTACTAAATGGCTCTAACTTATTGACAAAAGAAAGCCAAGTAGCCTATTGGCGACAATCTATGAAAACCTCCGATAAACTCACTTTTGGTGCCAAGCAAGCGGTTGAAAATTGCGTCTGTGTGAAGCCGGGCGAGCGTGTCCTCGTGGTGACCGATCTTGAAACCAAAACCGTTGCTGATGCGATTGTTGCTGCACTGAAGAAGATCACAGAGGAAGTTCAAGTTTTTATGATGGAAGATTTTGGGAAACGCGATCTCACGGGAAAAAATCCACTTCCCTTTCCCAAGGAGCTTGAGGATCTCTTTGCCAATTGGGCAACAACGAGTTTTTATATTGGACAATCCAAACCAGGAGAGCTGAAAAGCTTTCGCCGTCCTCTCTATCAATGTGTCGGAAAATATCGCGTCAAACACGCGCATATGATCAGTATCAACGAAGAGATTATGTCGATCGGTATGGCGGTTGATTATAAAGAAGTTCAGCGCGTGACGAAACTCGTGAACGACATTGTTCGCACCGCAAAAAAGATTCATGTTACTTCCCCCGCAGGAAGCGATTTTGTGGCTGAATTTGATCCGAAGCTCAAATGGCTTATCTGCGATGGGATTATTACTCAAGATCATTGGAGCAATCTTCCCGGAGGAGAGACCTATACAGCGCCGAAAACCGTGAATGGCCATGTCGTGTTTGATGGAGTGCTGGGAGATTTCTTTTCAGAAAAATATAGACTGATTGAAAAAACTCCACTTTCGTTTGATCTGCGTGATGGCCGTATTGTGGAAGGAAGTCTTCAGTGTGAAAATGAAAAGCTCAGACAAGAGTATGAAGCTTATATTCATACGGACGCGAATGCGAATCGAGTCGGAGAATTTGCCATTGGAACCAATGTGGGACTGAGCAAACTCATTGGTAATTTATTGCAGGATGAAAAATTTCCAGGTGTGCATATTGCGCTTGGTAATCCGTATCCCGATATGACCGGAGCTGATTGGAAAAGCGATGTGCACTGTGATGGTGTCATGCAGAAAACCACAGTTATCGTTGATGGACGAACGATTATGAAAGAAGGAAAATTTATATTGTAGTGTCTGTGGAAAGTCCGCAGGAGACGAGCCTCGAGCGGCGTCTTCAGACGCTGGAAAGGAAGCCTCAATGCACAGCAGGCTGAAGCGCAGGCAAAAATCTGGCGTATGAAGGTTTTTGCCGTAGTGAGAGGTCGCCTCCGAGAGACCTTTCATTCATCATAGGAGTCACAAATGATTACACCTGTCACTACCGACAAAGCCCCGAAGGCGATTGGACCTTACTCGCAAGCCGCGCGTGCAGAGAATTTCCTTTTTATCTCCGGGCAAATTTCGATTGATCCGAGCACAAACGAACTTCAACTCTTTAGTGGAAATGCAACAGAACAAGCGAAGCTTGTCCTCAAAAATCTCGGTGCGATTTTGGCATCAGAAAAGTTGACTCCGAATCATGTCGTGAAAACGACCATCTTTCTCAAAAGTATGAATGACTTTGCAGCGATCAATGATGTCTATGCGAATTTTTTTGGGACGCATAAGCCTGCGCGCGCAACAGTTGAAGTTGCTCGTTTGCCCAAAGATGTCGCTGTCGAAATCGAAGCGATTGCCTGTTATACGTAGCTGATAAACTATAGGGCACCTCTAAAAACCTATTTGTTTCTTTCTTGATAGAACGAGATGCATAAAAATCTTTCAT
>MGRM01000023.1 GCA_001798185.1 Deltaproteobacteria bacterium RIFCSPHIGHO2_02_FULL_44_16
CGGAATGAACACGAGGACGGGAAGTTTTAATTTGGCCACCCTTGGGGTGGCTCACAGCCGCCAAGCCTCCCCCTTTGGGGGAGCGTTATGACTTTTTTGCAAGTTCTTCCAAATGTTTTCTTCTGTCTGTTACTGAATCCAGTTTCATAATACGTTTTAGTTTGCTGTGAATAGCACACATAATTTTTTCCCCTTTTTTAGAGTCTTTAAAAGTGTCATCGCGAGCCCACTAACGCTCTAGTGACGGGCGTGGCGATCTCCTGAATGCACTGTTTGCAGGAGATTGCTTCGTCCCCTTCGACTTCGCTCAGGGTCCTCGCAATGACCTTGAGGTGATTCTTATGAAGCAACTACACCATCGACCATTTTGCCAACACCGGCAAAATGGTAATCTATCGCCAAGTTCTGTGACCCCGGCAGGAGTTGAACCTGCGACCCTCTGCTTAGGAGGCAGATGCTCTATCCACTGAGCTACGGGGCCAGACAAGCTGTTGATTTCATTCATACTTCACTAATGAGTGCACTGGGACATCTTTCATTTTTTTGCGACCATTCAAAAATAAAAGTTCGATGACAAAGGCGCATTCGATGACTTTCCCTCCTAATCGCTCCATCAAATGACACGCAGCACCAGCAGTGCCACCAGTTGCGAGAAGATCGTCGATGATTAAGACGCGATCCCCCTTTTCCACCGCATCATTATGAACTTCGATCGTCGCCGTTCCGTATTCAAGATCATACGACTTCTCAACCGTGTCATACGGAAGCTTTCCCTTTTTTCGAATCGGGATAAATGATGCTTTCAATTCTCGCGCAAGTGGAGCACCAAAAATAAATCCGCGCGATTCAATTGCTGCAATCACATCGATATGTTGATCACGATATCGTTTTACAAAAGCAGAAATAATCGTATCAAAAATTTCAAATTGTTGAAGGAGCGGTGTGATATCTTTAAAAAGAATTCCTGGTTTCGGAAAGTCCGGCACATCGCGCACAGAACATCGAATGAGTTCTTCCATCGTTTGCTCCTTTGATCTCTTTTGTTCTTTCATCTTTTTTTCTTCGGTAAAAAGAAAAGAGGATTGCGCGCTTGCTGACCTTGGCGCACTTCAAAGTGAAGATTTGGAGCTGTCGCTCTTCCGGTGCGACCAACAGTTGCAATGATCTCTCCTGTTTTTACCAACTCCCCTTTTTTCACACTGTTTTTTGTATTGTGAGCGTACGCCGTAATAAAAGCATCATCGTGACGAATTAAGACTAAATTCCCGTATCCGCGCATCTTTCCTGCAAAAGCAACACGTCCAGCATCGGCAGCTTTGATCGGAGTACCCGATGACGCCGCAATATCGATCCCTTCGTGTTTACGACCATTGCGCATTCCAAACCCTGAAGTGACTGTTCCACCGACAGGCCATATAAAACGACCGTGATAAACTTCGATCGGTCCATCCCCTTTTTTCTTTTCGCGTGTTTTTCGCTCCGTTCGTCGATCACGCGTTGCACGCGGAGGATTATCATCATCTAAAACAACGCGCTTATATCCCGGCTTTTCGGGGCGTCCCGGAATATAAAGTTTCATGCCGACCTGAAAATCGGTGACATCCGTAATATTATTGTACTCAGCCAATGTTTGAGCATCGATACGATAGGCTCGCGCAATAATCCAAATCGTTTCTCCGCGACCAACGGTGTGATGACGACCTCGCTTATCAAAGGAGGTCGCACAACTCATGTTGAGCATGAACAGAGCAAAAAGAACAAAAGAGATTCTCTTCATTTCCATCCCTGTTCTCCAATCAGTTTGACAAAGCGACAGGCTGTAATTCTTTTTTCTTCAAAACCTTGTGGAGTACGCATAATCAGAAAAAGTTCTTGTTCTTCAGCGCGACCAACAGGAATAATAAGCCTTCCTCCGACAGCAAGCTGTTGCTTGAGCGCTGCAGGAATAACAGGCGCTCCTGCAGTCACGAGGATTCCATTGAATGGAGCTTCTTGGGGCCATCCGAGCGTACCGTCGCCGATACGATACGTCACATTATTATAGCGAAGCTTGTAGAGAATTTTTCGTGCACGAATGGAAAGACTTGAAATGCGTTCCACCGTAAAAACATGAGAGACAAGTTCTGCAAGCACTGCCGTCTGATATCCAGAACCTGTGCCAATTTCAAGCACGCGAGCTGTCGGTTGAGGGTCGAGAATTTCGGTCATCGTCGCCACCATCAGCGGTTGAGAAATCGTCTGACCTTCGCCAATCGGAAACGCTTGATCGAGATATGCCTGTTTTTCAAAACCAGTGGCGACAAATTCATGACGAGGAACCCGCTTCATCGCTTCCAACACTCGTTTGTTTCTCACTCCTCGCCGTTCAAGCTGTTCAGCGACCATGCGTCGACGCGCGACTTCATACGGATCACGTCGTTCAGCACGTATTTTTTGGCCCATGAGCATTAAGATTGGCATGAAAGCTTCAGATATCTCCCTCTATTTCATGATTAGTTTCAGACATTTACGTGCTTTTAGGATTACTGTCAAGAAGCGACGTCGTGTACTCTTCTTTTGCTTTTTCTCATTTGCCATGATAGCCCGCATTTCTTCATGAGTGACTCCTACAAAAAAGCGGGTGTGAATATCGACGAAGGAAATCGTTTCGTCGAACTCATTCGTCCTTATGTGCAGATGACCAAACGACCCGGTATGCTTTCCGATATCGGAAGTTTTGGAGGATTTTTTCAACTCCATCTCGATGACATCAAAGAACCTGTTCTTGTTTCAGGAACCGACGGCGTGGGAACGAAACTTCTGCTCGCTCAACAACTCACACGTTTTGATACGATCGGTATTGATTTGGTCGCAATGTGTGTGAACGACATCGCTTGTAGCGGCGCAAAACCCCTTTTCTTTCTCGATTATCTTGCCACTGGAAAACTTGAAGCCGAGTTTCATGCCCAGATCATTCACGGTATTGCAAAAGCTTGCAAAGAGGTTTCATGCGGGCTCATTGGCGGTGAAACTGCGGAGATGCCGGGCGTTTATCATGGTAATGATTTCGATCTGGCCGGCTTTGCGGTCGGTATTGTCGATAAATCAAAAATTATCGATGGCAGCACGATTCATGTTGGCGATGCTCTCATCGGAGTTGCTTCAAATGGTTTTCACAGTAATGGATATTCACTCGTTCGAAAAATAATTGAACAGCAACATTTAGATCTCACCTCTTCTTTTGAAAAATCTGGAAAAACATTAGGTGAAGTTCTTCTCACTCCAACAAAACTTTACAGCAATCTCATTCAAAAATTAACTTCCGAGTTTTCCGTGCACGGCATTGCCCATATTACAGGCGGAGGTTTTTGGGATAATATTCCGCGTATTCTTCCGCAAACCGTGCAAGCATGTATTGATAGCGGTTCATGGGATGTTCCGCTCGTGATGCAGCGTTTTCAACAATATGCACAGATGAGTGAACACGAATTTTTGCGAGTGTTCAATAGCGGCATCGGTCTTGTTCTTGTTGTTGGTCAAGAAGAGAGTACTGAAATTTTGGAACGAGTTCATGGCATGAATGAAGTAGCCTGGAAGATTGGAACTATCAGTCGTCGCACGGAAGATCAGCCGTCGATAATCTTGAAATGACAAAAAAAGATTCCCAATTACAACTCGGCGTTCTTGTCTCGGGGCAAGGTAGTAATTTGCAAGCCATCATCAACGCTTGCGAAAAAAAAGAGATTCCAGCTGAAGTCGTCGTGGTCATCTCAGATCAACCAGATGCTCAAGCCTTAACTCGAGCACAAGATCATCATATTCCTGCACTCACCGTTGAACGAGAAAATTTTCCAAACAGAGAAGCGTTTGAAAAAGAGATATTACGTCATCTTCAACACTATCGCATCGATCTCGTTTGTCTTGCTGGCTATATGCGACTTGTGGGTAAAACCCTACTTGATCCGTATCCTGATCGTATCATGAATATACACCCTTCTCTTCTTCCCGCTTTTCCGGGACTGGACGCTCAGCGACAAGCGCTTGAAGCAAAAGCGAAGGTCACTGGTTGTACCGTCCATTTTGTGGATGAGCAGTGTGATCATGGCCCCATCATTCTTCAAACAAAGGTGGAAGTTCTGAAGAACGACACGGTTGAAACGTTATCAGCTCGGATTTTGAAAGAAGAACATCTGCTCTATCCAAAAGCCATTGGACTGATCGCAAAAAATATGCTTGATAAGAAAAGATGAAATCTACTTATTGTCATCGCGAGCCCATAGGGCGTGGCGATCTCTTGAAATCACTGGATTGCTTCGTCGTTGACACTCCTCGCAATGACAAACGCGGCTTTTGAAACAATGCATAGGGGGAACCATGAGCATAAAAAATTATTTCAAAACAGATGAGATACGGGTGTCGCCGACGTTGGATCCCAGGGGTGCCCCGCGCCAGCGGGGAGGTGGAACGACGGAGGAGACAGGACCCGCATCAAATAAGAAACGTTTTGAAATAATTTTTACCCTTTTTCTTTTCTCTTTTCTTTTCTCTTCACGCGCCGAAGCAGTCGGAAATTTCTCGGTCGGTTTAGGGCCTGTCGGAAATATTTATGCAGTTGATGCAAGACCACAGCTTGATCCAGGAGTTGGAGGACAACTCTATTTTGATTATCGTTGGTCACCACAGTTTTCAACGCAGTTTGGCGTCATGGTCACAACGCAAGATGGAACCGGAGCTGATAACGGTGACAATGGCATTGAATTTTTAGGTATCCCGACGTTTGACGTCAAAATCTACTTTCTCTCCAATGAATCTCGCTTTGATCCTTATGGTCTTCTTGGCATCGGTGTCTATGCGGTCTCTGAAGGGAGTCGTAGTAATGGAACGGTTGCGGTCGGTGTTGGAGCAAATGCCGGCATTGGTGTCGATTATTATGTGACGGAACATATTTCTCTTGGACTCTCAATGGTCTTCCGCTCTATCGCACTCATCGACTCTACCGGCAGCCGCGACAACGGCGCATCACTCTTCCCCGTGTCTCTGAGCGGCCTCGCCGCCTGGCATTGGTAATTACTACGCTGCTTTCTGCTCTTTAAAGATTTTGACTTTCTTTTCAAGGGTATTTGCCAAATGATCCTCTTCAAGTGCCAGATCATATTCCATTTGAAGCCCAAGCCAAAACTGAGGTGACATTTTAAAATAGTGAGCTAAACGAAGAGCTGTATCAGCTGTGAGATTTCTTTTTCCGAGAACAATCTCATTAATTCTGCGTGGAGAGACATCAAGATCCCGTCCAAGCTTATTCTGACTTAAATTCAACGGCACCATGAATTCATCAAAAAGTATTTCTCCAGGATGAATCGGTTTTATTTTCTTTTTCATAATGTCTTCATTCGTTATATCGATCAGTAATGAGAATCTCTTCGGCATAATCAATTGTCACACGAAATCGACGAAAGAAGTCGAGTCCAATAAGAGCATCGATATTCCACTTCTCATCAAATCGGGAAACATAGACAACCCAATCTGCAAGTTGTTCACCCAATACGGTGACAAGAGGAAGGCGAATTTTTCCATATTTTTGTGTTTCTTGCAGGTCTTTGGTTTGAACCTTCGATTTGGCAGTATGGAATCCGGCTCTCGCTAAAGATCTATCTGAAATTTCCGTAAAAGGCGCGCCAGTATCAAGAATCGCACTAAAAGAAATTTCTTTTCCGGAACTGCTTTTAACACGCATCCATGTATGAATGTGCTGTTTCTTGGCATCAAACCGCGTAATCTTCGACATGTGAACGAAGGCCTCGGAAAGGGCTCTCTCCTGTGTACCAAATGCCAACCTTGTCGGCTTCAATGGGATATGAATAAATTTCTTCTTTGTTCGTAGAATGAGTCACGACAATACCGTCTTTGACTTCTCCAAATTCAGTGAAATCGTAATCAACAACAAGAACCCATTCATCAGGATATTTTTTTTCAATTTCTTTCCATGTCATCTTTTTCTCCATGACACCTCCTTCGTTTAATAACAGCACTATAGTGCATTTCTTTTATTTGTGCAGCAGCAATTTTGTTTTCTTTATTTCTACAAGATAAGTCTCTCGCCACGTGGCATTGGTGGTCAAATCTAAAGTCATTTTCAATGCCTTATAATCGACTTATTCCCAATTAAGTGCACGGCACTTAATCCTTTAGGATTGCTGCTTGGCATTGGGAATGTACATTTATTTTCGAGCTTTCAGAGCTTCTAATTCTTTTCGAATGTGATCGAGATATTTCATATCCTCGATTGTTACTCCAATGCTCTCTGCAGGATCGATTTTAAAGGGACAAAGATCGTCGGTATCTATATTGTTCCTCACGAGTTCATCTATTTCTTCGCGAGTACTTTCTTCGCATTTTTCACCATGTGGATATCCCGAATCCGAAAGAAAAACTAAATCAGGAGCCCAAATTTCTGTAAAAACTTCTCTCCCCCGTGAATCAACAAAATAGTATCCAGAAAGATCGCGACTTTTCCCCTGAACCAATCCTCCATTCTTGAGGGCATCGACAAAATCGAGATAAAGTATTTCAGCCCTAGCTTTTCCTGCGAGAAAAGTTTTTTGGGCATCAATTGCCTGGGTGTTTGGTTGCGGAACAAATTCAACATCACTCTGCTCTGCAGGACAGGAAGATGCTAAAGGAACATTCCAAGAAGCAGCCCCAGAATACATTGGATGAAAATTCCAACTGGTAACAAAAAAATGTTCACCTGTATTTCTGCAATCGGGAGAGGTATTTCTATAATAATCAATAACTCCATCGTCATTTTCATCTGCAACCTGAATAGCGCCGCCTGTTCCTCTACGTCTCTGTCTGTCCTCGAGATAGGTGTCATCAATTTTTTTCTCAAGAACGTAAACGCTTCCATCGCTGTTAAGAATCACACTCATTCCGGATTGAGCCATAAATTCTCCTTGTGATTTTATTATCGACAAATGTTTCAGCAAAGTTGTGGGTAGGAGCTAAAAAGAGCATAAGTATTCAAAAAATATAATAATTATACCCCTTTTATCTCATACGCCAGAGATTGGACACGGAGATTGGCTTTCTTGAAGGCCTCTTTGAGCTTGGTGTTCGGTTCATCCAGAAATTTTGCGAACTTGATAGGTTTTCCATCTTTGAGTTCCACAAAATCGTTTAAAAGTTTATCAGCTCCTTTTCGATCGCCACTGAATTGGATACGCGTCACACGACGTGCAAGTTTATCGATCGCAGAATCCATCTTTTCAAAACGAATTTCGTATTGATTCTGTTTTGGATGATAGACAACGGCCCCTTCTTGAAGAAGATTCCCAAGTTCAATGGCAGCAACTTGCGTATACGTATTATCAAGAGGACGTTGAAGCATCGTAATCGTCCAAAGAAGATACGCCACATAACGTCGCTTCAGCTCTTCGTCATTCACCAATCCTTGAGCATGCAAGTAAGGTAAAAACCAAACCCCGAGCGAGTCTGCTTTGACCTCTTCCATCAACGTATCACGAATGCCGAGTGACTCACGAACCGTCGTCTTCTTCCCCTTCACCGTAATCGGCATGGTGTGATACGAACCGAGCCCATGCGCAAGTTCATGCAGTGTTGTATTCATGATCGCTGAATGATCATCGACAAGTTTTGCTTGATGCGGAACAATCGCAATCTCAGCCTGCTTTTTACGCTGATCGTAACGCACCGTCATGTGATTAATCAACATCACCTTCTTTGAAAGTCCGGCGTCAATTGCCGCACCCTGGTTTGGAAGATGATATGCCGCCGTTGAACCATAAGCATATCGATAATCTCCCGCCGCACGAATGACCTGCACCGCACGGATTTCAATTCCTTTATCAAGTTTTCGACGTTTATAAAGGTTCCCTCCAAGCTCTTTCGCAAGGAGATCTTCCATCGATTGCAGATGACGCTTGTACTGTTCCAACTCCTTTGTCACTTTCGGATCTTCTTGCGCAATCAACATTCCAAACATGGCTTTGACATTCAGAGGATCGCGATAGGTTTCATAAGCGCCGATAGTGAGCTCCCACTTACTTTTTATTTTGATCCAATCAATGTCGCTTGCATCATAAGGATAAGGATCGCGATGTAAAAAAGCACGCGCACGCGATCGCAAAAACTTTTTCATCGACGGTGTGTCCGCATATTTAATGGCAGCAGTCATTTCCTGCGAAAGACTTTCCAGTTTTTCCCGGATGAGAGGCCACGATGCATAAGGAATCCCAATGTAGTTTCCTTTGGCATCAAAACGAACCACCGTAAAAGGACTCAACAATTCATCTTTATTTTTTGTTTCCGAAAAAAGTTTGAGGGTCGCTTCATTCATCCCTTCTGGCCAATGGTGCCACGCTTCACGTTTTGCAGGAAGAGAAGGGTGGGCGTTGCACAGAGGGTTCCGCACACTTTCGCACCAAGGGCCACGATTACGTTCAAAGAGCGCCTGATCATCACTCGTTCCAGAGAGTCGAATCTCTTCACGATACTCAAGAGTTTGGGGATCACGCTGCAAAAAACAGATTTCATCGACCACGTCGGCAACACGAAGCATTTTCGTCAAAAATTGACGCTCACGACGTGAAAGAGATTTTGCGTCAAATGTAAGGAGTGTCTGCTCAAAAGCAGCCAACTCATCTTTGACGAGCTGCCGGCGAATATGTTCTGTTTCGTTTGTAATCTCTTTCGACATAGCTCCTCCTGTGTGGAAAAAAAGAATCACGCCAATGGTGAACAAAAACACAAATGTTGTAAATTGCTTCATATTGTCATCCCTGCGAAAGCAGGGATCCAGTCTTTTAACGTTTCCTGGATTCCCGCCTTCGCGGGAATGACAAATAACTTTTTATGTTGCTTTGATCAACGCAGATTTCAACTCTTTCACTTCAGCAGGCGTTAAAAAACGCCACTTTCCTCGCGTAAGATCACCAAGCGTAATCGGTCCGACAGCAACACGTTTCAGTCGCATGAGAGGATGCCCGACAGCTTCGCACATACGGCGTAGCTGTCGATTTCGTCCCTCACGGAGCGATGCTTCTAGCCACGCATGTCGATCGCCGGCTTTCAACAGTTTCCATTTTGAAGGAAGCGTTGGGCCATCCTCAAGTTTGATTCCCTCTTTGAGTTTGCGAAGTGTTTCAGGCGATGGAAGACCTTGCACTTTGAGTCGATACGTTTTCCAGAGTTCGTGACTCGGATGCATGAGTGCATGCAACAAAGCTCCATCATCAGAGAGAATAAGAAGTCCTTCGGAGTCAAAATCGAGTCGACCTGCTGTGTTGAGTCGACCCTCCCAACGCTCTAACAATTTCCAAATCGTGTCGCGGCCTTCGGGATCAGAACGCGTCACCAGCATGTTTGGTGGTTTGTAAAAAGCAACGTAGGAAAATGATCGCGGAAGCTGAAGTGATTTTCCATCAAGCTTGACGTGATCTTTTTCCGGAGAAACCAAAACACCAAGTGCGGTTACTTTTTTGCCGTTGAGTAAAACTCTTCCTTCGACAATCGCTTTTTCTGCGCTACGGCGTGAAAGCTCACTGCACAGGGCTATCAGGCGATGTAACCTTATCTGATTCGGTAGTAGATTTTTCGATGGCTTCATCGCTCTCCTCGAGAACGATTCCAACATGTTCAAAGACTTTCTTTTCAACACGGCGGAGATCTTTTAAGCTCGTTTCGAGCGTCTCAATAGCCTCATCATCACTGATGAGTTCCGAAGGTGCAAGGACTTCTTCTTTCTCTTCATCATCTTCATCAATCCATTCTGTCGGTTCTTCTTCATCGTCAGATGAATCAGAAGGAGTAAGAGAAACCTCTGGTCCTTTTTCTGTTCGGACCTGATGCTCTCGCATCAACTCTTCGATATCTTTGAGTTGAGGAAGTTCTTTTAAATCCTTCAAATCAAAAAGTTCCAAAAACTCACCCGTCGTTCCGTAAATTAAGGGATGACCCGCTTCATCACGACGTCCCACGATCTTGATTAAGCGTCGCTCCAAAAGTTTTTTCAAAACACCACCAGAATCGACACCGCGAATCTGCTCAATTTCCGAACGAATAATCGGCTGACGATAGGCGATCATCGCAAGGGTTTCCAGGGCCGCACCAGAGAGTCGTGACGGCTTTTGGATATTCAAACGCATGAGCCACGAAGCGAGCGTCTCTTTTGTGCGAAATTGATAACCACCTGCCACTTGTTTGAGTTGAAGACCCGACTCAGGATCATCGTTCCATTTTTGTGTCAGCTCGTGAAGACACGTTGTGAGAATTTCTTTCGTCACACCGGTCCCTTCGAGGCAAAGCAACATCCCCTTCTCATCCATTGGCTCTTCGGCGACAAAAATCATCGCTTCGAGAATTGGTTTCAATTCAAAAAGTTCCATGGCTCTCTCCTTCATCATCCATCTGAACAAGGCGCAGCACCTCTTCTTCGGTAACCTCTTCCATTCTCCCTCGTACATAAAGAGGTCCATATCGTTCAGATTGATAAACTTTAATCATCTTGAGTCGCGACATCTCAAGCACCGCCAAAAACGTCACGACCATATCGTACTTTGTCATCGGAATCACAAGCAGTTCTTCAAGCGTTATCGTCACATCTTTTTTGATCCGTTCCGTCAGTTGCAGAATACGTGCGTTCACACTGATTCGATCAACCGCAACCGCATGATATTGATCTGCCGGAATGCGTTTCAAAATTCTTCCAAACGCAGTCATCAGTTCAAAGACATCAGCTTCCAAAGGACCTTCCGCAGCTTCCACTCGTTCGGGCTGCAACGGCACAAAGACATCGCGACCGAGCTGGGTTCTCTTTTCAAGGGTTTCTGCGGCAAGGCGATATTGTTGATACTCCAAAAGCCTGCGAACAAGATCCGCTCGCGGATCAGCTTCATCTTCTTCGATCGCTCCCTCGTCTTGAGGAAGAAGGAGTCTCGATTTGATATGCGCGAGTTCCGCAGCCATAAGAAGAAACTCGCCCGCAAGATCAATATCGAGTTCGCGAAGCGAATCGAGATACTCCATATATTTATCGAGCATCAGAGAAACGGGGATATCGTAAACGTCGAGATCATTTTTCTTAATGAGATAGAGTAAAAGATCGAGAGGACCTTCAAAGACCGAAAGATTAACGCGGTAATTTTCATTCATGTGAAGTTCCATAATCTAACCCCATTGCTTTACGGACCAACTGCATCGTCACTGCAGCAACGTGTTGCGCTTTTTTCGAACTTTCGCGCAGCATATCAAGAAGCTTCTCTTTTTGCGACTCCCATTGTTCACGGCGTTGCCGGATGGGGCGCCAAAACTCAAGCGCATTTTGAATACAGATCTGCTTACACTCCACACAACCGAGCTGGCCGCTGCGACATTCTTTATCGATCCAGGCGACCTTCTCGGCATCGGTATAAAGTTTGTGATAAGCATAAATATTGCAAATATCGGGATTACCGGGATCATAGCGTCGTTTACGGCCAGGATCGGTGATCGTCTGCATCATTTTTGTTTCAATAGTTTTATCGTCATCCGCCATATAAATTGCGTTGCCGTAACTCTTGGACATTTTTCGACCATCTGTCCCCGGAATACGAGGAGTCTTTGTCAAAAGGGGTTTGGGCTCCACAAAAACTTCAGACTTCGTTATGTGATGAAATCGACGCACAATTTCTCGAGAAAGTTCGATATGGGAAACTTGATCTTCTCCGACAGGGACAAATTTCGCTTGATAGAGAACAATATCGCCGGTCTGCAGCACGGGGTATCCAAAAAAACCATACGTATTCAGATCGGTCCCTTTCAGCTGTTCTTTCATCTCTTTATACGAAGGGACACGCTCTAACCACCCCAGCGGGGTAATCATGGAAAGAAGAAGATGGAGTTCAGCGTGTTCAGGAACCCACGACTGAAGAAATAAGGTACATTTTTTGGGATCTATTCCAGCAGCCAACCAATCGAGAAGACATTCTTTGACCGAGGGAGCAATCTCTTCGGAATGCTCATAGCCAGTCGTCAGAGCGTGCCAGTCGGCAATAAAATAGAAGCAGTCATATTTTTCCTGAAGTTCAACCCATTGCTGAATCGCTCCAAAATAATTTCCCCAATGGAGCTTTCCCGTCGGTCGATTTCCACTTAAAATGCGCTCTTTTTTCATATATTTCCCTTAAAAAGGTAAAAGAAGATGTGCGAAATACATCACAGGTATCAACAAATACTTTAAGATTCCTGTCATGAAAAATAACAATAAAATCAAAAAACTATACTGAGAAAATTGATCAAAAACATGAAGCAATGAATCGGGTAAAAGTCCTCTTAAAATTGCTCCTCCATCAAGGGGAGGCATCGGTAAAAGATTAAAAAGCGCCAACATGAGATTCAGAAAAACACCTATCTGACAAATCGAAAAAAGGCCCTTCACCAGACTGCTTCCAACATCACCGGCGGTAAATTCGTTTAAAAAAAGATCGACGGTCGTCAGAAGTCCTCGCGCAAAAAATGCAAAAACACAGGCGAGAAAAATATTGGAAAGAGGACCCATAAGCGCAATCCAGAGATGATCTCTTCTCGGGTTTTTCAAATAACGCGTATCAACTGGAACGGGCTTCCCCCATCCGATCACCGGAGACTGGGTCAAGATGCCAAAAATAGGGAGGAACGCAGTTCCAAGCATATCCATATGTGGAAGCGGATTGAGCGTGATGCGGCCAAGATAACGAGCTGTCGCATCCCCTAAGCGGTTCGACATCCACGCATGAGCTGCTTCATGAAGCGAAAGAGAGAAAAGAAACACCGGATAGAAGAGCAAAAGTTCGACAAAGCGCTGTTGCATCAGGCATTGTTATTGGAAAAGACCTTAGATGTCAAATAGTTAGTATTAATTTTCTTTAAGTTTTTTGCTGATGCTAACTTCAATTGCTTTTAAAATTTTGTCATCTTCAAGCGTTTCCTGTTAGTAGAGAAGAAATTGACCGATAGAATCAGATTTTGAAAGGGATATGGTCATGTTCTGACTTCCTAAGTGATATTTTCGCTTGAGCAACATACACAGAAAAATCGAAAAATGATTGGCCCGTTTATCCCTTCCATTTTCCGTGCGCTACATACCCAAATACCCTCACGAGACACTGATTGTAGACGAGAAATGTTAGCGCATATATCGCTGGTGCTGCAAGAATCAGAAGCAACAGAAAAATGATGCCATCAAGTATTCGCTTGTACTCTTTTCTGTAGATTTTTACTCTGAGATCCGGGTTTTCCTTTTGGACATGTGCCAAGACAGATTTGACTGTCTCCTCTCTCTGCCCGGGATGTACCCACATCAGCCTATCAATTTCTTCTTCAACGACAGCTTGAACTCGAGCATCGTCTTTGGCCGCCCTGATAATATTTTCGTTCACACCAAAGTATTTGTAGATGACGTCCCTCGCATCCGATTTCAACCGTAGAATCTCATGAAATATCAACCAGTGCTGAGGAGGAAAGAATTCATGGTTAAGCTCTGAACCGCTATCTTCTACATGTTCATATTCCTCTTGAAATGAAAAAACGATATCCTCAGTTCTTAATGACTTGAATACGAAATCTAAACCACCATCATCGAGGTAATTGAACCAAGGAATAACCATAAGCAAGGAGGCAACAGCCACAACTATTTTAAAAAAACGTTGTAACCGCTGCCTCCACATTTTTATTTTTACATCTGTCATCCGCCCTGTTCCATTAAACCAGAATATATAATTAAAAGTATCAATCCCGTGAAGTATCCTTCACAGCTAACGTCACCGTTATAACCATGCAAAGCGGTGTTTCTAAGCCAATGAAGCCTATCTCCCAAATGAGAAATATCTTTATCTCTTCCTGCAACTTTATAGGGCACAATCGATTCATCGATATCTTTTAAGATTTGGTTCATTGGCTTGTTAGTTTCTCGAACAATCTTATAGAGCCGATCTATCTCTATCCTGTCTCCAATATTTTTCCCTGCTCGCAGCCCGTTGGGTAAATCTTTCACTAACATCCCTTTTTCATCAACATATTCACTTAACCTTCACAGTGAGTACTCAATTTGTGTGACGAGATAAGGCGTTGCCACAGCACCTCCCGGCCGAAACGGTGGAGACGAAACAAACAAGTCGATGGCAAAAGCGATGTGTTCGCGGCGGCGGTTACCATAAATGCATTCATTTTCAGAAAGCAGAAATGAGGAAAAATTTTGAAGGAGTTCAACAACTCTTCCAGAAATGGAAGAAGAACCAGCATGTGGGCAGCATGTTTTTATAATACCTGCCGCCTCACTTTGGTTTTCTTTCCAATTCATTTTATTCATATAGCTCTCTCACTGTCTTCCACTATCCACAAAAACTACATTCCTTCCCGCCTCCGGCATCTCACCTTCAAGCACAGTCAAGCAGTTTCGCCCTGAAAACCAAAATCAATTTCAAAATTAGATCATCCATGCCGCATCCCTTTCTTGGGCGGTAGATAATTTCCTGCGCTCACCACTTTTCGGCCAGTCTTTTCCTCAAGTTCCAAACGTGCTTTTTTGGCAATACGTCCACCCTTGATACCGGCAACTTTGTTTTCATCCATTCCCGTGGCACTGGCACTTTCGGCAATTTGTCGTGAAGATAATTCTGCAAGCGCCGTGAAAATCAATTCTGCCTCGTTCATATGGTCGCGCAGATTCTGAGTTTTTAATCCCTTGAGGGCTTTGTGGTCCTTAACCGAAACGTCGGCCCACTCTTGATGAATGATGTTAGTGAGAATGGCAAATTCATCACCTTCTTTAATGCCGTGATCTTTCCAATAATCGGTGAGTTTGTTGCGAGTCTCTTGACCCATCATGCGTTGTTGAACCCACTTTTCACTACGTCCATGTTTACGCCATGTCTCACGGGCACGATCGAGCGAACGGGCAGGATCGGACATTTCTTGCATGCGTTCATAACCAACCTTGGCGAGCCAGAGCTTCACTGGTTCGGCCTTGGGGCTTGGGACGGATTGAATCAGGCGTAGTAAGGTTTCGGGATTGGCCACATCGGTAAGATATTTTTTACCGTCGGCAGCTTCCAATTTCAGTCGGTTACATTTTGTAACCGACTCACTCCCCTCTTTCATCAATCGATTTTTAAGCACTTTCCAATAATTTCGAGCAGCCTGAAAGTTGGGCTGTTGGATGAGCACCTGAATAATGTCGACGACAGAGAAGTACCAAACCTCCTTTTCTTTATCGTATAAACGACGAATTTTAAAGTTTTCAAAAATAGCTAAATTAGTTTTGCCTGTCATAACGCAAACCTTTCTGCAATTGTGCAACTGTACATTGCATATTCTTACAAGTCAGCCGTGTTGTAGACACGTAAATGCGGTCATAATCGACTCCATCATGTCGAAGTGTATGGTATAGCAAATTAACCTTTCATGAGTATGATGTCATTCCTGCGAAAGCAGGAATCCAGATGTTTATCAGCCTTTCTGGATCCCCGCCTGCGCGAGGATGACAATTATAGAAGCCCCATAGTTTGTTGACGATATCGGACATATGCTGTTTTTCACTAATCACTCAAAAAACTTTCATTGGATATACTTGCTGGTGTATTCAAAATCACGTTCGGAACCATGTCTTCAACATATTCTAGTAATTTTGAAATTGCGTTTAGTGAATCTTTGCCTCGTTCATTTATCCAACTTTGGATATAGTTGTAGTCTGGATTTCCATTTTTATAAACAGCGTCTAATGGGGCTATTGCATCGTAGTAATATTGAGCTCCAGAAACCCGCAATTCCCTCAACCATGACGGCATATTGCTATAAGAATATTTATGAAGTGCTAAATCTTTTGGACTTTTTATTTTTGTGTCGCTTCCTTTTTTAAGCATTTGGCTATCTTCTCGATTTATACTTTGTTGCAATGCATTAATTCTCTTCTGTAAATCTTTCTCCCAAGATTCCAAGTCCACCCGTACTTGAATCACCCAGGAAAGTTTCGGCAGAACTTCTAACTGCCTTTGTATTTTTGCATCATCGATACTTTTCTTGGTTAGAATGGCTGATTTTTTTGTAAAGTGCGTTTGACAAATAACAACAATCAAAGCGATTGTGTTAATAAGCAATGCTACTAATGTCATAACTCCTGTATATGAATTCATTTGATTTAACATACGGAGTATTTCCTCTATCATATTCAAGCCGCCAGTCTGCAATTAATCTCTTTCGCTAGGAAGAATTGTAACCATTACGCGAGAAAATTCAATGAGAGATTCGTGGATATTAACCCCTCGGATGATATTTCTCGTGAAGTTTTTTTAAATGCTGGCGCGTGAGATGCGTATAGATTTGTGTGGTCGCAATGTTGGAGTGACCGAGCATCATCTGCACACTTCGCAAATCCGCACCTCGCTCTAAAAGATGTGTTGCAAATGAATGCCGAAGCATGTGCGGCGTGATCCTTTTTTGAATTCCAGCTTTTCGCGCGCACGCTTTCACAACTCCCCACAAGCGTTGACGCGTCAGCCCTTCTCCCTGCTGTGAAAGAAAAAATTTCTCAGAGCGATGCTTCTCATAGAAACGCGGCCGCACTTCATCGACGTACGTTTGCAATGCCTGCAACGCAATCTTCCCCACAGGAACCAAACGTTCCTTACTCCACTTTCCCATCACACGCACGACACCGGTTTGAAAATCGACACGATCAACGGTCAAACCGGTCATCTCACTGATGCGAAGTCCTGAAGCATAAAAAAGTTGCAAGATGGCAAAATCGCGCTTTCCTAAAATCTCTTTCTGATCAGGCGCTGTCAGGAGCGCATCGACTTCATCGAGTCGAAGAGCGCGTGGAAGTTTTTGGAACTTCGCAGGCGATTCGATAAACTCCATGGGATCACGCTCAATCGCTTTTTCGTGAAGGAGAAAAGAAAAAAAACCGCGAAGCGAAGCAACAATGCGAGCGATACTCCGTGAAGAGAGTTTTTTTTGCGCAAGCTCTGCAAGAAATGGCAAGATATCGGCTTCACGTATGGATGAAAGAGAATTTTCCTCTGCATAAAAATGTTGAAACTTCAGAATATCGGAGGCGTAAGCTTCGAGAGTGTGGGGAGAGAGTCGACGTTCAACTCGCAGCGACGTCAGATAAAGATCAATCAGATCTTGCAAGCCACGCGTTTTCATGAAACGTACTTTATCAGAACAAATGAACATTTTCAAAAAATATAAACTCGGTTTCGAACATATCTTCATCGGAGCACGCTTTCTTTTCAATCAACGCTCTTTGTGGCCCTATGCAATTCTTCCGATGTTGATCAATCTTGTCCTGCTTGGCAGCATGATCGGAACGTTCTCTTTTTTCTATGATGAATCGTATACCTGGCTCGCAGCACAGCTCGGCTCTCTCCATATCGAAAGCCCCAACACGTGGATACTCCATCTTGCCAATGCACTCCTCTGGGTGCTCGACAAACTTTTTCAACTCCTTATCAT
Source organism: Deltaproteobacteria bacterium RIFCSPHIGHO2_02_FULL_44_16 (assembly GCA_001798185.1). Classification (NCBI taxonomy): domain Bacteria; class Deltaproteobacteria; species Deltaproteobacteria bacterium RIFCSPHIGHO2_02_FULL_44_16. The sequence continues at coordinate 17,470 of MGRM01000023.1, forward strand.
TCTTTTAAACCTCATTCTCATGCTCCTTCTCTTTTATGCGCTCGGGTTTCTCATTGCCGCCCCCTTTAATGATCTCCTTTCAGAAAAGGTGGAACAACTTGTCACCGGGAATATCTCTTCGCTTCCGTTTTGGAAAAATATCGTGCGAACATTCAAAGCGGAACTTCTGAAGATTCTCTTTTTTCTGGGAATTCCACTTTTTCTCCTGTTGGTGACTACCTTTCCTTTTCTTGGCCCCTCTCTTTATCCGTTCATCACTATTGTTTTTGGCATGTTTGACCTCGGATTTAATTATCTTGATTATCCGATGGCGCGCAGACTTCTCCCTTTTCGGGAACGTCTTCGCTTTGCACGATCGAACACACTTACGGTCGTCGGTTTTGGGCTTCCGTTTGCCATTCCTTTTACGAATTTCTTGTTGATGCCGATACTCGTTGTTGGCGGCACACTTCTTTATTTAAAACTTTCTACCGAACCACGTCATGATCGCCATTCCGTATAAATCTCCTGATCGCCGAACTCGTGCACAATTTCTTTTCCCCGCAAGTGCATCGTGGCAACAAGCTCAAAAGTTGATTGTCGAGATTGGTCCTGGTCGAGGTGATTTTCTTTTTCATCTTGCAAGCACAAACCCCGACGCAATCATCTTAGCAGTTGAAATCAAATCACTTCGAGTGGACAAACTGGTTCGTCGCATTCAGAAACGTGGAATGAAGAATATTATTCTGATTCAGGCTGACGGACGTGATTTTTTGAAGACGTTTTCAGAAAAAATCCATGCCCTCTATATCAACTTCCCTGATCCTTGGCCAAAACAAAGACATAGAGAGAATCGGCTTATGAATCCCCGTTTTCTCTCAAGCATAAATGCTTTACTGACTCCCGGAGGATTTTTTTCATTTACCACAGACGATCAAACCTATGCGACTTATACCTCGCGTCTGCTTCAAAATATTGCAGAGTTCCAATCACTGGAAGAAAAGAGGATGAGCACTTCTGCACCTGATGCGTTTCCCACCTATTTTTCAGAAAAATGGAAAGCAATGGGACGTACCATCTACTATCAACGCTACAAAAAACTTTAACGCATTTCGACAATTTCAAGCATTTTCGCTCGTATCCGATCGGGATCATACGCGGTAATGATCGCATCTGGATAGAGGGTCCCGTCAGATCCAAGGAAAAGAATGGTCGGCCAACCGATCACACTATACTTATCGACAATCGCTTCCACCTCTTCTGTCTCAACCGTAGCATCAATGCGAAGCATGACAAACGCGCGACTCAGTTCAAGAATCTCTTGTCGCGAAAAGAAACGGTGATCGAGTTTCTTACACGGCGGACACCAATCAGCATAGAAATCGATCATGATCGGTTTCTGCAGTTGCTCTGCGAGCGCTAAAGCTTCTGGCTCAGAGGTAAGCCAATCGATCTGCTCAGCGCCTCCTTTTTTCATAAAAAAACCGAGAGGGTCAAATCCTGCAAGCGTGGTGAGATAAAAAATTGCAGGGACGAGAAGCATTACGCCGAGCGTACGTTTGATCCATACCATCCATTTTCCACTCTTGATATGATCGGTGATGGTCGCAAAACCAGATCCGATAATGATAAAGAGTGATCCCATTCCGAGACCGAAAACAACGAGCGCAAGAAAACCAAACGCATAATTTTTTTGAAGCACAACATACGTTAGAAGCGCTGCCAGTACTGGTCCCACACAAGGGGAGGCGATAAAACCGACACCGATTCCGGCAAGGAAGGCGCCAAAATATCCTCGACCTCCGAGCCGATGAAAAAACTGATGTACCGATTGCGGAAGCTGCAGATGAAAAACATCAAAAAGAGAAAGCGCAAACAGAATGAAAACAAGACTGATGATGCCAAGGAAAATGGGCTGCTGAAAGAGAAAACCTAAATTTTTCCCAAGCGCGGCTGCGCCGATTCCCAGTGCGGCATAAATAAGCACCATACCAATGACAAGCGAAAGCGAGAGCCCAACATTTCGATACCATTTATGTTCAGGATGTGTTCCCACCACCGCAAGCACCAGCGGAATCACCGGCCAAACACAAGGAGTAAATGACGTTAAAAAGCCGGCAAGAAAGACAATGAGCAAGGTAAGCCCCATCCCCTGTTCAAGAAGAATCGCAAAGTCATTCGTTCGAATAAGCTCCCAAACGCTGCGCGTTTCTTCTGGGTGGTCACTCGTGGTCGAAACATCCACAGCTTGAGGTGGGACACTCCCCGTCACATTCAAGGTGATTTGAATCTCGTGTGTTTCGGGGCGCAGACAGAGCTTCGGAGTACACCCTTGGAGCATTACGGTCGCAATTAAATCTCGCTCTCCTCCTTCAAAATTCTCTGGAACATGACCATGAATCGTGATGGCCACATCGTGGGTATAGATCGCCACTTCCTTCCCTAAAAATTCATCGAACTTCTTGGTCGGCTTTGGATATTCAATGCGCTCGATCCGAATTCCCTCAAGGCTTTCAAAAAGAACATCAAGCTTTTCAGCGTAGAGATAATGCTCTTCGGGAACCGTGACTCGAAGAGGAACTTCAAAATCTTCACCCGGTTTGACAGCAACACTTAACTCCTTTTCGACCTGAAAAGGAGAAGCAGGCTGCTGAATGGCATGACTGAACGACGACCACAGAAAGAATGAAGCGAAAAAAAGAAAAAGTTTTTTCATAGGGAGTGAAAGATACATGAGATGCTATTGATGAGTCAATTCTCGATTGATTTCAGAAATGTCATTCTTTCGTAGACGGCATGTCGCCGGTTTAAGTGCTGGGGGCCCATCGTGATGAGCGGGTTGTGGAAACCTCGGCCCGAAAGTCTTGTGGCGGGAACGAGGAGGGTCCACAGACCGCGAACTCACGAAAGGGTCAGCACGGTCAGGCGACGTCGTCGAGAAAGAATGTCATGTGATGAATTTGTTCTTGCTGGCGCAGTTCATATTCGATATTTTAGGGGTCTCTATGAATCCTGAAAATAGCTTTATGCTGAAAATGGCGTTTACCGTCGCAGAGAAATTAAAAGCCGATGCTGTCGTGCTTTATGCAGATCCTTTGGAAGATTTAAACTTTCCGTTGAAACTTCCGCGCCGAAAAATTCCGCTTATTCTGCTGAGTCGAAAGAAAAAATTTGAAGCGGAACAAGTCAATGCTGAGAATACAGGACTTCATATTACCTCTGTTATCTCTCTCCCCCGCATTCAAATGACGCGTGTTTCGATCATTAAAGTCGCGACGACACTCGCACTTTCAGGCGATTTTATAAAACCGGGGAATATCGTCGTTTTCGTCGTCGGTCCTCATGATGGAGGATTTCTTGATCTCATCCATATTGTGGACACTTCCAAGGAATCAGAAATCATTACGGGGCGTGGGCTTTCAAAAATCTCCGAGACCGTGAAACCTGAGATATTCCAAGCTGTTCTCAATCTTGCGGTTGAACTCGCGGATAAGGGTCGCGAGGGAAAACCGATCGGCACCATTTTTGTGCTCGGCGATCACGAAAAAGTTTTACAGCTCTCCAAACAAATGATCATTAACCCTTTCAAAGGATATGAAGAGGATGAACGCCACATTCTTCATTCAGGACTAAAGGAAACGATACGAGAATTTTCTGCGCTCGACGGCGCTTTTGTACTTACTGATGAGGGAACAATCTTAACTGCTGGTCGTTATCTCGGAGCAGCGATCGAAGAATCAAATCTTCCTCGCGGTCTCGGAAGTCGTCATCTTGCAGCTGCTGGGATCACGAGCTTGACGAAAGCTATAGCGATCGCTATATCCGAATCCTCCGGTGATGTGCGAATCTTTAAAAACGGTAAGGTCGTCATGCACATTGAAAAAGGGCCTACCAAAAAATAATCGAGGCATCATAAAATGAGTAAAAAAAATGACGAAACCCTTTTTGATCAACGCACCCTTCTCCATCTTCGTCGTCAAGGTGTGATTGATGACAAAAGCTATGAAGCCCATCTCAAAGCTCTTCCCGATTGCGAATCCAATGTTGAATATGTGGAAATGAAAGAAGAACCAAAAAATAAGACTGAAGAAGATGAAGGCTTGGCTTTTTCTATTTAAGAAGAGAAAATAATTCCACTGCCTTTTTTTGTACTACAGTTTTTACTTCCTGCATCTCAGGCACTTTCCCAAGCAGAGCTTCCATTGAGGTCACACCGCAATCGTGAATGCCGCAGGGAACAATGTGACGATAGTGCATCAGATTCGGTGCAACGTTGAGCGCAAAACCGTGAAGAGAAACATCGCGGGAAAAGTGAAGACCCACTGCTGCAATTTTTGCATTGCCAACCCAAATTCCGGGATGATCAGGATCGCGAGTTGCCTGAATACCGTACGCTTCAACCGTTCGCTTGCAGATTTCCTCAACAGCAACTACAAATTCCGCCACACTTTTGTGCACCGAACGAAGTGAACAGATAAAATAACCGACAAGCTGACCTGGGCCATGGTACGTTACTCGTCCACCACGATTCGATTTCATCACCTCAATTCCATCGTGCGCAATCATCTCAGAGGTTGAGAGAAAATCTTCTCCGGTATCGCGCTTTCCCATCGTGAAAACAGGAGGATGCTCAAGCAGAAGAACGGTGTCTTCGATGAGATTTTGAATTCGCTTCTCACGCAGTCCTTCCTGCAACTTCCATGCTTTCATGTAAGGAATAAGACCTAAATCTTGAAACTTCATGTTGCTTTAGCTCGACTGCGCACAACTCCATAACCGATCGTGATGTATTGAATGGCACTGATGATGATCAGAAGTGTCGAAATGACGAGAAAAAAGTACATCCAGGTATACAGTCCACTGTCTGGATGCGCCGAGGAACGATAGATGATAAGACCCAACACAGTTGTTATAAGTTGAAAGAGGGTTGCAAACTTACTCGCATACACCGCTTGATAACGAACATTCGCTTTCACGCGATATAAATAATAAATACCGCTCAAAATCATGACATCGCGCGACAGCGCCAGAAGAAGGAACCAGAGAGGAAGAATCTGAACAAATGTTAAACAGATAAATGCACTTTCCAGTAACAATTTATCCGCAATCGGATCGAGAAAAGCGCCAAAACGAGTTGGCTGCTTCAGAAAGCGAGCAATGCTGCCATCGATTAAGTCGGTGAATCCAGCAACCAAAAAGGAAGCAAGAGCAAGATGAGGACGATCAAAAAGAAATGCCGAAATAAAAACGGGGACCAGCAAGAGCCGCATCAATGTTAAATAATCTGCTACAGTCATAAAGACTCCAACATCAGCTCAAAGTTATGTGTCATTGCGAGGAGCGTGAGCGACGAAGCAATCTCCCGCAACATTAATTTCAGGAGATCGTCACGCCTTTCAGGCTCACGATGACACACAAAACATACTGTAATGTTTCCCTCATATAACATTGTTTCCTACGTTTTCACCAGGAAACTTCGAAACTGTCCAAGAAATTTTGCATGCAATTGACAGTCGACCCACATCCCCTCTCCATCATGATTCACCTTCCAGACATAAGCTAAACGATAGACTTGAGAAAGAACATCTCCACGATTATGCGGAAGAAAAAGAGTCACCCGATGAAAATCTTCCCGAAGCACTTCATCCAAACGAAGCAGCAAGGTATCGAGCCCTTGCCTCTTCAATGCGGAAACAGAGACTGATTCCTCTTCTCCGCGATAGTGAAGTTCACCATCGGCTTTATTCAACACTTGAATGCAAGGTTTGTGACTGAGTTGAAGCTCGGTTAAGACTTGTTCCACCACTTCAATTTGCTGTTCTGCTTCAGGATCCGAGGCATCAATCACGTGGAGCAAAAGATGCGCTTGTTCAATCTCCTCAAATGTCGCGCGAAAAGCTTCAATGAGTTGATGCGGAAGACGACGAATAAATCCGACTGTGTCCGCAATCAGCGCTTCACGCCCTGAAGGGAGTCGAAGTCGGCGAACTTTTGGATCAAGCGTGGCAAAAAGTTTATCCTCCACAAACGCATCAGATCCGGTGATGGCATTGAGTAAGGTTGATTTCCCAGCATTGGTATATCCAACAAGAGAAACAAAAGGAAAGGGAACACTCTCACGTCGAAGACGATGAATTTTGCGATGCGCCTGAATTTCACGAATTTTTTTTCGCAGCACTGTCGCTCGATCTCGAATACGTCTTCGATCAAGCTCGAGCGCTGTTTCACCCGGACCACGCGTTCCAATGCGACCGACTTGCTGAGAAAAGGTCTTTCCATGTCCTACCAGACGAGGAGCTAAATATTCGAGCTGTGCAAGTTCGACTTGCAGTTTTCCCTCACGACTTTGCGCACGAAGAGCGAAGATATCGAGAATCACTGCGGTTCGATCGAGAACTGGAATTCCCCATTCACTTTCCAGATTTCGATTTTGTACTGGTGAAAGTTCATCATCAAGAACGATCAGTTGCGCTTCGACTTTCTTCAGCAACTCTTTCACCTCTTCCATTTTTCCTTTGCCAATAAAGGTCGCGGGGTTTGCTTCACGCACCCGATAACAGATCCGCTCTACTACCCGGCCTTCTGCTGTTGTCACCAGGCGAGCGATTTCATCGAGAGAACGTTCGGCTTGAAGGCGGCTCATATGCGTGCGTTCAATACCGAGAAGAAAGGTCCGTTCATGATGTCCAGAAAATGATCGACGAAAAGGAGAGCTCATATATTTAAGAAGATTGAAACTTGGTCACGTCATGTCCAAAAAGTTTTTCTACCGCGGCAATAAGCTGCGGAGATGGCGCAAGTTTTAAATCATCCGGAAGTTCAAGCACTGTTTCAGATTGTTGTGGTTGCACGAGATGAACATAAGCCGGACATGAACCTTGATGACTGCTCAAAATTGATTTTAATTGTTGCAGATGTTTTTGCGTCGCCTCTTGCGAGCGTAAAAAGAAATGAACACTCGTGGTTAAATAGAGCGGAACTTCTTCGAGAGAATAAATTTTTTCAGCGATCACTTTGACGGTTTCATCCCCAGCATCTGCAACTCCCACCACAAAAATCGGTTTTTCACTTTTCAAGGCGGTGATCGCATCACGATAGACATCGGCAAAAACCACAACCTCCACCACTCCGGTAAGATCTTCGAAACTGACAAACGCCATACGATCCCCGCGCTTTGTCGTAATTTCTCGAAGACGCGTCACGACACCTCCAAAACGGACATGTTGTTTATCTTTCGCTTCGTCGAGAGTAACCGTATTCGATGTGGAATAGATGGCGAGGAGGTCTTCGAATTGTGTCAATGGATGTCCCGTAATATAAAAACCGAGCGAATCCTTTTCATATCCCAAAAGTTGATGTTCTGGCCACTCGTGAACGTGCTCATATCCTTTGCTCTCCTGCGCCATAGTCTGATGTTCAATTTCGGGAATTTCAAAAAGACGCGATTGCCCTGTTTGTCGATCGCGTTGATGACTACTTGCGTGGTTGATCGTTTGATCGATCATGGCCGTGAGTTGTGCGCGCGGAGCTTTCGTAAAATCAAAAGCGCCGCATTTAATAAGACTTTCAATCACACGTTTATTCACTTTTCGTGAATCGACCCGCACACAAAAATCTACAAGAGAATGAAATACATTCCCCTGTTCTCTTGCTTCGACAATACTTTGAACCGCCGCTTCTCCCACATTTTTGACAGCGCCGAGTCCAAAGCGAATCACATTATTTCGCACAATGGAAAAATCGCTTTCACTCTCATTCACATCAGGAGGAAGAATCGTAATCTGATGTGCTCGACAATCTGCAATACTCGCCAGAATTTTATCTGCGTTGCCATGTTCACTCGTAAACAGAGCTGCCATATATTCTGTAGGATAATGACATTTCAAATAAGCCGTCTGATAAGACACAAGCGCGTATGCAGCAGAATGACTTTTGTTAAAACCATACTCAGCAAATTTTGCCATGAGATCAAAAATATGTTCCGCTTTTTTGGGTGTAATTCCCGATGCGATCGCTCCTTGCACAAAACGTTCACGTTGGGCATCCATCTCTTCCGCAATTTTCTTTCCCATCGCGCGACGAAGAAGATCGGCATCACCAAGACTAAATTTGGCAAGTTCACTGGCAATACGCATCACCTGTTCTTGATACAGAATGACGCCATACGTATCCTTCAAGATAGGTTCAAGTTCAGGTAATTCATACCTGATCGCAATCCGTCCGTGTTTCCTATTGATGAAGTCATCCACCATGCCGCTTCCCAGAGGACCCGGTCGAAAAAGAGCGACAAGAGCGACAATATCGCCGAATACGTTCGGTTTCAGTTTGAGAATGAGATCGGTCATCCCCTGACTTTCAAGCTGGAAAATACCGTGCGTATCCCCTTCTGAAAGGCGCCCATAGACCGCAGAATCATCAAGAGGAATTGTATCAATATCGATTTTTTCTCCTCGCACTTTTTCGATAAGACGTAACGTATCATCGATCACGGTAAGCGTTTTTAAACCCAAGAAGTCGAATTTGATCAGACCGATTTTTTCAACAGCCTTCATGTCAAACTGTGTAATGACTTCATCATTTTGACCACGACACAAAGGAACATAATCCGAAAGAGCTTTATCTGAAATCACCACACCTGCTGCATGTGTCGATGCATGACGAGGAAATCCTTCGAGTTTTCTCGCAATCTCGAGAAGTTGTTTCATTTTTGGATTCTCTTCTGCAAGTTCCAAAAGACGTGGCTCAATTTCAAGCGCACTTGCAAGTGTCATCCCAAGCGTTGCGGGGATGAGTTTCGCGATGCGATCGACATCTCCATAAGCCATGCCGAGCACACGCCCCACATCGCGCACCACGGCGCGTGCTTTCATTTTTCCAAAGGTAATAATTTGACTGACGTTTCCATATTTCTTCGCCACATACTGAATCACTTCATCGCGACGGCGCATACAAAAATCGATATCGACGTCAGGCATGCTGATACGTTCGGGATTGAGAAAACGTTCGAAGAGAAGATCATGCGCCAGGGGATCAATATTCGTAATTCCAAGGCAGTAGGCCACGATCGATCCTGCAGCCGAACCTCGTCCAGGACCGACGGGCAAACGTTGGCGACGAGCAAATTCAATAAAGTCAGCAACGATTAAAAAGTAACCTGCAAAACCCATGTTCGTGATCATTTCAAGTTCACGTTCGAGTCGCTTTTCATAGATCTCGCGAATATCTTCGAGAGCGAGTCGGCGTTGGAGGGCAATCTTCGGAAATTTTTCCTGAAGCTTTTCACGAGAGAGTCGTTGTAAATAACTTTTGAGATCTTCGCCTGTGGAGGGTTCAAATTTTGGAAAATGATACGTTTCAAAATCAAATTCGAGATTTAAATGTTTTGAAAGTTCGACGGTATTTGCAATGGCTTCCGGATACATTTCAAAGCGCTTCGACATTTCGTCGGGCGATTTAAAATAAAACTCATCACACGACATTTTCATCCGTTTTTTATCTGAAATATTTTTCCCGGTTTGAATGCAGAGAAGCGCGTCATGTGCTGGTGCGTCTTCGCGACGAAGATAATGAACGTCATTGGTCGCAACAAGCGGCCAACCTTTTTTCTTTCCGAGATCCACGAGCTTTTCATTTACTTTTTGTTGAAGAGAAAGGCCATGATCCATAATTTCAAGATAAAAACGATCTCCAGAGAAAATTTCCGCAAGTCGCTCCGCGAATTTCAGGGCATCTTCATCGCGATCATCAGCAAACAATCCCGGAACCCCACCCTTAAGACAACCTGAGAGGGCTACGAGTCCCGCAGCGTGAGCTGCCAAAAGTTCCATATCAATTCGTGGCTTATAATAAAAACCTTCGAGATAACTTGAGGTAATCAAGCGACAGAGGTTTTGGTAGCCCTCTCTGTTTTTCACGAGCAGTGTCAGGTGAGTCAATAAACTTTGCGAACGAGAGCTGCGCTCTCTTCTCTCTCCTTCTGGAAGAAGATAACACTCACACCCGATAAGCGGTTTAATTCCTGCCTTGGACATGGTCTGATAAAACTCGATCGCCGCAAACAGATTCCCATGATCTGTCAGCGCCAGCGCCGGCATATGGTATTCGCGCGCTTTCTCCGCCAAGCCGGAAATGGAACACGCTCCGTCAAGAAGACTGTAATAGGTATGAACATGAAGATGGACGAAGTTGGAATGGTGCATTGAACATCAGGTCGTACCCTTGAGACTAACGAGAGTCAAGAATCTAAGAACATGCTTTAGAAAAGACTAAATAGGTGTCATCTCGAAAGTCCTAGCGAGGTCGTTTATTTCTATCAAAACCGCATATCCCTCACCTTGCTCAAGAGCGCGTTTGCGTGTAAATACTTGCATCTTATTTTCAACAAGCCTTATTGTGGCTTCAGGATAGACGGAGCGAATGGTTCTTTCGAGAAAGGAAAGAACGGCTTCATCTTGAACACTTTCACAAACAGCGCGTTTTAATTGCCTTGCAAAATTTTTGCGCTCGACTTCAGGAAGATTTCGGAGTGCACCGTTAACAACATCCATGATGCCCGACTTTAAAAGAGAATTACGAAGTTTTTGTACCTGGTGAAAACGACCGCTATAAGGATGCGTTGTTCCAGAAGCAAGAGCCATAAAGAGTTGAAAATCTTCAGGACTTTCAAACGCGTCTTTGTAAAGATTTTCTACATATTCTCCGCATGCGCCTGACATCGTCACCGGTCCAAAATCTTCATAGCCTTCATAGCGTCGAGGATCTATATAATTAATTGCTGCCATACAACCAGTGAAATAGTCCTCTAGGTGTCGTGTTCTCAACAATCTTGTAATTTCAGGTTCTGCCATAATTACCTCCAGAAAGGTTATCTTTCTCTGATTTCATTATCGACAGTAAGTGGATTAAGTTGCTCTCTTATTTATTGTTTATTTATTGTTTACCACTCAATCGTTTTCAGAACTGTATGAACATGAGATGAACAAAATTCGAGTGAGCATATCAAAAAGTGTGTATTCTATTATTTTCTCTTTTTTTCTTCCTCAATGCGTTGCTTGAGGGCATTGACATCCATTTGATCTGATGGACGGATTGTATTTTTTGTTCGAATGAGAAGTTCTTTTGTAGCAGTTGGAATTTTAACATTATCTACTGTAATAAAATCAATATCTGATTTTGCCGCTTCGTAATCAATGCCACAAGCTTTTGCCATCAGATCGACCACAAATTCGTCTGCAATTCTGACGACTTGATATTGTTGAATCTCATAATCTTGTATAAGAGCTATGGCATTATCTGGAAGTGAAGACATCGCCTTTTTGATACGTTGAATATTTCCTGGTGAGGGGTCTATGAGGAGATCGATGTCTTTTGTGCCTCGCGCATAAGCTTGAAGAGCAACAGCAAACCCGCCAATAAGAATATACCGTACTCCAGCATTGTTTAACTCTTTACAGAGTGTGACGAGATCTTCGATTGTCGGAGCGCGTGAGTACTCGCAATTGTTTTGATCATCCATTGATCAGCCTCTTCAAATGATGTGAAATGATAGATACCGCGGGGAACGAGTTGGTTCCCTTGTAGCGTCCAGAGTGTCCGTTGAAGTATTTTCATATCTTCAATAGAATTTTCTTTTCCATGGCGCTTCGTGATTATGCGCATCGATTTTAATAACATATGCAAAGCCTATACTGAAAACACGCTTTCTGCAAAAGATGATTTTTGATTGTTGAGATATCCTTACTCCCACTCAATCGTGGCTGGAGGTTTGGAAGAGATATCATAGACAACACGATTGACCCCTTTCACTTCATTAATAATGCGATTTGAGATCTTGCCAAGAAGATCATAAGGAAGTGGGCTCCAATCAGCAGTCATCCCGTCTAAACTCGTCACCGAACGAATGGCAATCACGTTTTCATACGTTCGCTCATCTCCCATGACACCAACAGTCTTTACGGGTAAGAGCACACAAAATGTCTGCCACGTTTTTTCATACCAGCCGGCAAGCTTTAACTCTTGCATCATAATATCATCTGCTTCACGAAGAATCTCAAGGCGCTCCTCCGTCACCGCATCAAGAATGCGAATCCCAAGCCCTGGACCTGGGAATGGGTGCCGAGAAACTATCTCATCTGGAATACCGAGCTCTCTCCCCACTTCTCTCACTTCATCTTTAAAAAGTTCTCGAAAAGGTTCGAGGAGTTGAAGGTCCATTTTTTCTGGAAGTCCACCGACATTGTGATGTGTTTTGATCGTGGCAGATGGCCCCTTAAAAGAGACCGACTCAATAACATCGGGATAAAGCGTCCCTTGAGCTAAAAATTGAACATTTTTAATTTTCTTTGCCTCTTCTTCAAAGACTTTCACAAATTCATTCCCAATACGTTTTCGTTTTTCCTCTGGGTCCGTCACTCCCGAAAGTACCGAGAGAAAACGTGCTGAAGCATTTACGACATTCAGATTGATCTGAAATGTTTTTCGAAAAATAGCTTCTACTTTTTCTGCTTCATTTTTTCGGAGAAGCCCGTTGTCGATAAAAATACAGGTGAGCTGATCACCGATCGCTTTATGAATCAACAGTGCCGCAACGGAAGAATCGACACCTCCGGAAAGTCCCAAAATAACATGTTGATGAGCAACTTTTTCGCGAATTGCAGGAACTTGAGATTCAATAAAAGAATGCGTAGTCCATGTCGGCTTACAGTTGCAAATGGCGAAGAGAAAATTCGCAAGAAGTGTGGTCCCTTCTGGCGTATGCGTCACCTCAGGATGAAATTGAAGACCGAAAATCTTATTCGCGCTATCAGCAATGACTGCATGTGGAGAATTATCGCTGGAAGCCAAAACACGAAAGCCTTTCGGAAGCTGTCGCACACGATCCCCATGACTCATCCAAACGGGAAGCGGCCATTCTTTGATTCCTAAAAAAAGAGGATGTGATTCATGAGCATGAAGGAATGCGCGTCCAAACTCACGATGAGGAGAAGCTTCGACTTCTCCTCCACCTTCATGCGCCATAGCTTGCATTCCATAACAGATGCCGAGAACAGGAATCCCCAACGTCAAAAGAGCTGGCGCTAGCCTCGGAGCGCCAGGAGCAAAGACGGAGGCAGGACCACCTGAAAGAATAATCCCCTTTGGCGCAAACGCTTTTATAGTTTCCAGTGAAATTGTGCAGGGATGAATTTCACAATAGACATTTAATTCACGCACTCGTCGTGCAATGAGTTGTGTATATTGAGAACCAAAATCGAGAATGAGAATTTTTTGGTCCATGGGCAATGATTAGTGGTCAACCTGATAATTCGGTGCTTCTTTGGTAATAATCACATCATGAACATGCGATTCACGAAGCGCTGCAGATGTAATACGAATAAATTTTGTTTTCGTCTGAAGTTCGTGGATCGTCTTGCATCCCGCATATCCCATACCGGCGCGAAGCCCACCACTGAGTTGATACAGCATGTCACGAAGTCTCCCTCGATAGGGGACACGTCCTTCAATCCCCTCAGGAACGAGCTTTGACAGTTCCCTCACTTCACCTTGCGCATAACGATCTTTACTCCCCTTTTGCATGGCGAGAATTGAACCCATGCCACGATAGACTTTATAACTTCTTCCCTGATACATAATGATTTCGCCAGGAGCCTCTTCTGTTCCGGCGAAAAGCGAACCGATCATTACCGCACTTGCTCCAGCTGCAATGGCTTTTGCGAGATCACCTGAATATTTAATTCCACCATCAGCAATAAGCGGAATATTTCGTTTTTTCGCCACTTCAGCACACGAGGAAATTGCCGTCAGCTGCGGAACTCCGCAACCGGCGACAATGCGAGTGGTGCAAATCGATCCAGGTCCAACGCCCACTTTCACCGCACTCACTCCAGCGTCGATAAGGGCCTGAGTTCCTTCTGCTGTTGCCACATTTCCGGCAATAAGAGCGATATGGGGATGGGCTTTTCGCAGAGATTTCACCATCTCCAAAACACCTTGCGAATGACCATGAGCTGTATCGACCACGAGCAGATCGACTCCAGATGCAATCAGGGCTGCCGCCCTTTTCTGTTCGGCCGCGCCAATTCCTATAGCCGCCCCAACACGGAGTCGCTGAGAAGAGTCTTTCGTGGCACCGGGATGTTCGCGAACACGTTTGATATCACGCGTGGTCATCAGACCCTTTAAGCGAAACTCAGCATCCACAATCGGAAGTTTTTCAATACGATGTTGATGCAGGAGTGCTTTCGCGGCTTCTAAGATAATATCAGGACCACCGACAATGAGTCGCTCGCGTGGTGTCATCACTTCACCCACACGACGCGAAGGATTTTCTTCGAATTGACGATCACGATTAGTGATGAGTCCAATGAGAATGCCCTGATCTACAACCGGGAACCCGGTCACACCCATTTCCCGGGCGAGAGCCCCGATCTCTTCTAACGTTTGATCTGGGGAAACCGTAATGGGATCAGTGACAACTCCCCCTTCATGTTTTTTCACCTTCATCACTTCAAAGGCCTGCTCTTCAATGGACCAATTTTTATGAATGATTCCAATCCCACCCTCTTCTGCAATGGCAATAGCAAGCCGACTTTCGGTCACCGTGTCCATGGCTGCGGAGAGAAAAGGGATGGTCAACGAAATATCATCCGTAAGACGTGTTTTGAGTTCCACTTGTGCGGGCGTAACAGCGCTGTGTGCAGGAACGATGAGAACATCGTCAAATGTAAGGCCTTCTTGAATATTCTCGACCAACATTCGGGGGTCATAATAAAGGAGCTGCGCTCTGTCAAGGGCCTTCACAACTTTTCCTGGCATATACCGATAAGGTTATCATGGTTTATAAACTCTATCGAAGCGCTGTTGAAAATTTACTTTCGAGTCAAAAAAACGCCTTGGACCAGCAAATTTTCCATATTGCTTCTCAGGATGACGATGCGGGCGAAAACCTTTCTCAAGTTGAAATTGATAACGCTCATCACCTCTTTCCAAACAATACTTTCTTCTCTGATACCGGTGAAAAGATGCATCATAAATTAAATGCCTACATGGCCGATCGATTCCGCTCGATTGTACGAATGGGAATTAACGATTGTCTTATACAATACAGCCTTCCTCGTGAACCGAGTGAAGCTGCTTTTGGAGAATGTCTTCGAGCAAACTTCCCCTTTCTCAACACCGGAAAAGGTCAAAGTCAAAAAGGCAACATTATTTTTAATTCTCTCGATATAGAGACATCAGAGTGGATTTTCTTAGGACTCAATCCACGAACAGCAATGTATGATTTTCAAAGCGAGGATATGGCCTCTTTTGATCTCCCTCCTCATACCCTTCTTGAGTACAGCGTAAACTATCATGGTTATGAGTTTCAATGGAATGACACATCGGGACGAACGATAAAGCTTATCGGTAATCAAAACAGGTCAACACTTCTCATCGGAAAAGAGAAATTTGAACTCACGGTCGATAGTTCCTTTTCAGATCTTCTTCACTTCTCTGAAACGTTTTGGGACATCATCATCTCAACACCACATGGTACCGAATTTTCCCATAAAAGCATGACACATTCTGTATCGACAGATGAACGATACGCAACACTCCATGGACAACTAAGACCAAAGAGCCAAGCTTATGTGTTTATGCTTGACGAACGCCATCAGGGAAAAAGAGCGCTCGTTTCTTATCAGCATGGCATCTCTCTTCATAAACGATTATTGATTCAAGATGCTTATGAGTCTGATGAAACTTTCGAGATGGACACATTTTCCCTTTTGGATCTAAAGCATTCCTATAAACGACATCTCGGCTTTGACTCATCTCAAGGCATTTTCTTTTTCTTTACACCACCTCCAGAACATCCCGTGGTTGGAGAAATGGAATTTGGTTACGTTCATCAATTTCTCTGGGAGACAAGTAACGAATATGAACGCAATCTTCCATTTAGTACATATTCGATGCATGGATTTGAAACAGAGGTCACAGGTGAATACACACTTGCTCAGATCGCGGATCATACCTACAAAAAAGCAGCGACAAATTCAGAAGTTTTTTACTATCCAGAAGATTTTTATCACATTCCGATGTGGGCTATTTCCTATTTTGAAGAGCAAAAAGATAAAGAACATCTGGAAAAACTAAAACAGGTGGCACTTGAACGCATTCGTCGCGTGCTCAATGACGGTGAATTTATGGAATATCATAAAACCATTCGATTTGGTCAGGTTCGTTTATCGCTCGACGGTTTTGTTGGTCATACGACTGAATTTCTCGGAAAACTTGCAGCATCAGATCAAATAACGTGGACTCCGGAAGATGCAGAACTCATTAAACGCTGGATTCGTGAAATCACGATCACCACACCACGAGCGCTCCCAACCTTTGCTTCTGAATACTCGCATCTCGTCTTGGGACTTCGGTTACTTCACCAATACCGTGAGCGTGTTGGAATTTGAATAAATTATTTCGTCACGAGTGTGAAGACAACGCGTCGATTTTTGGCTCGATCTTCAGGTGAAGAATTTGGCGCCACCGGCTCATTAGCACCATAGGCAACAGCGGTAAATTTCACATCGCGTCGAGCAAGCCGGCGCTTGAGATAATCGATCACCACTTGTGCACGATAACGGGAGATATTTGAATTCACGACTTTTTCCCCGATACTGTCCGCATGCCCTTCAACGCGAATATGTCGAACCCAAGGATTCTGATCAATAAAGTCAGCAACGTGGTCTAAGATATTGTAGGCCTGAGCACGAAGAATGGCCTTATCAAAATCAAAATAGACCGGCTCAAGCGTGACAAGCTCTGCACCAGTGACAACGACCTCTTTGTCTTGATTCTCATCGGGACAACCGTCGTCATCCGCAAATCCATCTTTATCTTCGGAGCTATTCGGACATTGATCTTGATAATCGCGAATCCCATCACCATCAGTGTCTTCGTGCGCGAGCTTCGCAAGAACTGCCCATTGATCGTCATCATATTTCTTTTGCAAATCAAAATAAGTCATACAAGTCGGATCGTGTTTTTGAGGATCATATTGCTCTAACGTATTCGGACATTTTTCACCCAACAATACTGTTTTTGAAAAATCATAGTATTTTGGACAACCGGCATCATGCACACGCGCATCAAATTCCGATGGATCTGAAGGACAACGACGGTTCATTTCAGCTGTCGAGAGATTCACGATATTAAAAACGTCTTCATCAGAATAGTTTTCGGAAAGAGTAAATATTTTTTCGCAGGAAGCATCATGAATCTTCGGATTAAATTGTTCTGGCGAAGGACATCGGAAATAAAGTTCCGCGACATCTTGAAATTCATAATATTTGGGGCAACCTTCATCATGTATTTTCGGATCAAAATCTTCCGGAGCTGCCGGACAACGTTGTTGCAAAAGAGTATACACTTCAGGCGTGAGCTTTCGCTCTTTCTTGGTCACAATCGTTGTAAATGCAATTTCATCTCGTCGCTGAAATTCTTCTGTATTCAGGCGATACCCTACGGAAGCGAGTGCACGAACACGTGCTCCACTTGCACCGCACACTGTGCATGTTCCAGCTCCTGCTCTCACCGTCACACCAGATTTCCCAAGATCTGCACTCATACCGCCAAGAATTTCCATGGGACTCTCTTCGCGATCTTTAAAAAGGTTCCCGAGATTTGTCCAACCACTACTCTCTACAAAAACATGCTTATTTTTTCCGACACGATATTTTCCACCCGCTGAAAAAAGAAAACGATGTTGATAGTCGATATTTCGAATGGAAACATGTTTGCCTCCTTGATAACCTGCATTCAAAAGAAGAGACAAACGGGGAAGAAGAGCAACATCAAATGCGAGCAATCCCCCTCCCGTATAACTTGCATCTCCAACATAAGCGCTACTTTTCCCTGTGGGAATGGTCATAAAAGGAATCACCGCCAAACCTACCGGAAATCTCATCGGATCCAAAATGCGAGCTTTTACTTCAAGACGCATATCTCCAAAGCTGCGAGTATTGTCGGTTCCTGTGCCAGGAACAATATTAGGAGATTGAAAATAATTCACATATACATAAGGAATGTCAGCTCCAACTTGAAGAACATCGAAAAGTCCAAACGCCACCATCGCATGCTGAACAAGAAGGTGATCAATCACACCTTGAAGACGACTTCCAGCTTGGCGAATTTGAAATGGCCGATAGCCATACGACCCCAACAAAGCACCTGAGAATTGAAAGTGATATAACATCGTTGAATCGTGAGCTTGAAAAAACGTGCGTTGACCTATGGCGGGAACAAAAAAATCGGCATTGAGTTCTGTGGTCGCTGCCTCTGATTTTACAGAAATAAAAAGAAAAGAAAGAATGAGAAAAAGAACGGAGGCGAGATTGAAGATTCGATTCATGACCATGATTTCACTGTATTTGAACATGCCTTGGTTTTAACTCCTTCATTCGATAACCAAGAAGTCTTCCTTTATTTGAAACCACATATACTTCATTCGCTATGACGAGAGGATCACCGAGACTCCCTTTTCGAACATAGAGGCGTTGAAGAATATCCCCTGTGTCTTGATCCAAAAACCAAAATTTATCTGATGTCGAAACAACCGCAAGAAAGTTTTCTCCTCCAGCCGCAGAAGAGATCTCAGCTGTTTCGAAATCCTGTTGCCAATGAAAATCCCCCGTTACAGGATGAAGTGATGTTAAAACTCCCGATCCTGTAACATAAAGTTTTTCATTTGCAAGGAGCAAATCATTTACACCTCCAACATCACGTGACCAAATGATTCGTCCATCGAGCGCATCAACTTTTGAAAGTTTTCCATCTGCTGAAGAACACAAAAGAGTATTTGCAAAAGGAACAATCGTTGCATCAACATCGTAAACAAGCTCACGACGATCACCGAGTTGACGGACCCACGCAAGCGAACCATCTTCCGGATGATATGCCATGAGCATGCCGGTCGCTGTCCCCACAAAAATTTTTCCAAAAGCAGCAACGGGCTTTGTCGCTTTTCGTACAGAAAATCCCCAACTTTTTTCATACGCCTCAGTATGCCAAACTTCGTCCCCTGTTTCACGATCAAGAGCAAAAAGTCGTCCCGATTGCGTAACAACATAGAGCTTTCCTTCGGAGGCTAAAGGGGGAGAGAGAATTTCATCATCGAGCCTTCTCTGCCACACGAGTATTCCACTCATGGCATTCAACGCGTAGACGTTTCCTCGAACATCGCCAAAAAAAACAACATCCTGATCGAGGTCTGCAGAGGCATGAACGGCTCCTTCAGTTTCAAAAACCCATTTTTTTCGCATCGGTTTTGTTTCAAGAGCGTAAAATTTTCCAGCGTCGACCCCGACATAGAGAAGATCGTGATGGTAAAGAGGTGTTGTAAATTGGAAAGGACGACGATTCCAAAAACTCGACTTTTCAAATCGAATGACGCGACGATAAGAAACATGCAATTGACGTATACTTCGCGTTTCACCTTTGAGTCTTCGATAAACAATCGGGGCTTTCGCCGATTCCCAACTTAAAACATGACGTTTTAATTTTGAAGGAGAGGCTAATGCAGAAGGAATTGATATGATGAAAAGAAAAAAAATAAAAAAAAGTTTTGTAAAAATCAGGGTTTGTTTGCAAAACCCTCGCATGTCATTGCGAGGAATCCGCCACGCTTTATGGCGGGTGACGAAGCAATCTCCCGCAGATAGTATTCTCAGGAGATCGCCACGCCCTTCGGGCTCGCGATGACATTCTTTGCAAATAGAGTTTATGGATGCGCTGAATACCATAACAGATGTTCCTCACTCTTTTCTTTTAGGACCGTCTCTTTATCCTGCTTTCGGATTTCTTCAAAAATCTTTTGCGCTTCTTCCTTCTTTCCCAAGCGTTGGAGAGATAATGCTTCTTGATATTGACTCTGAACTTTCAACATATTGTGAGGGAAACTCGCTGCTTCTTTATAAAAGCTCAAAGCTTCATCATGTTTTTCCTGCTTTGTCGCAAGAGCTCCGAGCCCGTGAAGCGCTGAGACATGTAACATCGGTTGTTGATCCGTGTGTTTGACAAGTTGCTGGTAATATCCCTTTGTGTCCTCGTCTTTTTCCATTGCTTGAGCATGACGAGCAAGCTCGAAGAGAGCGAGCTTTCCAGAAGGAGTTCGAACATATTGAGTTGCGATCTGCTTGAGCGCTTCAATTTGTTGATGTTGATCTTCAAGTTTACGCGCCTGATAATATTCATCTGCCGCTTTTTCGACACGATAATCCCAATAAAAAGCCGCAGACCAGATCACGAGAAGAAAGGCAATGATGCCGCTGGCAATTTTGACCATCAGTCGCCATCTCAGATAAAACCATTGCAACATTGTTCGTGAGGGATCTCCTGTCCCCTTTGACTTGATCTCCCACGCGTTTGGATAGCGTTTATAAGTTCCCATAATCTCCTCAGGTTGTAGCGGGGGGCGGGATCGAACCGCCGACCTACGGGTTATGAATCCGTCGCTCTCACCATCTGAGCTACCCCGCCAAAAAGAACCATAAAATTAATGGTTTTGGGTATCTTGTCAACTAAGTTCGCCGTAGACTTTTCGGGAAAAAGAAGTATGAGCGTTCTTACCTTATGAAACCCTTCGTAGCTATCATCGGCCGTGCCAATGTCGGGAAATCCCGTCTTTTTAACCGTCTTACCGGAAAAAGTCAGGCCATTGTCCACGATCAACCGGGAATCACTCGAGATCGACTCTATGCTCCCTGTTTTTGGGCGGGTCGCGAATTTATTCTCATTGATAGCGGCGGCGTCGATCTTGAGGCGAGTTCCACACTTGATCAAGCGGTCACGGAACAGAGTCTTATGGCACTTGAAGAAGCAGATCTGATTATTGCGCTTTTTGATGGAACAACAGAACCGACATCGACCGATTACGAACTGATGAAACGTCTCAGAAATACAAAAAAACCTGTTCTTTTTACCATGAACAAAATCGATACGGATCGAAACGAACCTCATGTTGCTTCATACTATCAATTTGGTCTCACCTCTCTCCTTCTCGTCTCAGCCGAACACGGTCGTGGCATCGGAGAGCTCCTTGATGAAGTGGTCGAAAAACTTCCTAAACTTCCAGAAGAAGAAGAGAAAAATAAAAACGAACCGCATGTGGCGATCATCGGCCGTCCAAACGTGGGGAAATCAACCTTGATCAATCGTTTCGTCGGGGAGAAGCGTGTCCTTGTCCATGAAACTCCTGGAACAACGCGCGATGCGATCGATGTCGCAGTTACCTATGACGAAAAACCATATCTCTTTGTGGATACGGCTGGCGTCAGCAAACATAAACTCGACGTTGATTATCTTGAAGGCATCACCACGATGAGAACACTGCGCACAGTTGATCGATGTCACATCGCTGTCTTGATGATCGATGCGAATATTGGATTAACCCATCGCGATCGAAATCTGGCTGATTATGTTTTTGATCAGGGCAAAGGTTTGCTCCTTGCCGTTAATAAAAGTGATCTGCTTGAAAAAAACTGGGAAGAATATATTGAATCGCTGCGCGATCTTCTCGGTGAGCTTCGTGATATTCCCATTCTTCGACTTTCAGCCAAAACGGGACAGGGATGTCTTAAAATTTTTCCTGGAATCCAAGAACTCTATAAAGCACTGGGATCAAAACTCTCAACTTCAGAGCTCAATAAACTTCTTGAGCGTGCTCTCTCTGAGCATCATCTTCCTGCGTATCGTGGAAAAAGCATTCGCATTTATTATGGAACACAAATGGGAACTTTTCCTCCGCGCTTTGTCTTTTTTTCAAACGCGCCACAAGGCATTGCAACCAGTTATCGTCGCTATTTGACAAAAGCTATAAAAACAACGCTTGGCATACGCGGGATTCCACTTCGATTGCAATTTCGAAAGAAAACGTAAGTAGGGGCGAACGGTGTTCGCCCTAAATCATAAAACGTCCATCAATATCTTCAACTTCCTGATCAAAGGCAATACCCGCTTCATAGAGACGTTCAAACAAGGAAGGATTTGTCATTCGCGACCAACGCACCGTACCGCGAAGGGCTTGTGTTGTCGGATTTGCGCTGGTGATCGTAATCTCTTGTCCTTTACCCAAAGGTTCAGACGTTACCAACTTTAATCCTCCGTATGAAATATCTCTCACTCGAGCAGAATACCAACGACTGTCATGCACAAGACAATACGAAATAATGATATTCACCGAACGACGAAAGGCTTGACGTCGCTCTTCATTTTTCTTTCGTGTGATCTTCTTCTGTGTGGTGCGCAAAATGAGATCATACTCACGCCGCTTCTGAGGATCGCGCAAGATTGCATAGGCCACGTTGATTTCAGAAGCTTCGCGCTCATCACCACCGAGATCAGGATGTTTTTTGAGAGAGTACAAAAGCGCACGATATGCCGCGGTAATAATTTCTACCGGAGCATCAGCGCTGACACGCAGAATTTCATAATAATTACGGAGAGATTTCATTAAAAAATAACTCCAAAGTCTTCAATCTTTTTAGAATTTTTGGTCCATCCTTCATCGACCTGAACAAAAAGATCTAAGAAAACTTTTGTTTCGACCAGTTCTTCGATCCGTTTTCTTGCGAGCGTCCCGATGTTTTTAATGCGTTCGCCGCCCTTTCCAATCACCATTTTCTTTTGCGCCTCTTTTTCCACCACAATCGTTGCTTTAATCTTCGTGATATTTTGCTTCTCTGTCGGTTCCTGAAATTCTTCGAGATGCACAAGGGTTGCATACGGAATTTCTTGATGCATCTGTAAAAAAACTTGCTCTCGAATAATTTCGGAAACTAAAAATCGGACGGGATGCTGTGTATAGATATCCGTCGGAAACATCGGTTCCCCTTCAGTGAGAAAGCTCTCAAGCGTTTGAAGCAACTCTCCAATCCCAATGTTTTTCAGTGCTGAGATCACGAGAAGTTCTTTTACTTTCCATTCATCATGAATTTTTTTTGCGAAACGATCGAGATCCTTTTTTTGAAGAAGATCTCCTTTATTCAACGCAACGACATGGGGTTTATGCGCAATTTTGCGATAGAGTTGTTCGCTTCGAGCAGAATCGATATTCCAAGGATCTACCAGAAAACAGACGATATCAGCATCTTCAATCACTTGATGAAGGACACTCATCATCGACTGCGAAAGCGCCTGAGATGAAACATGGAAACCAGGACTATCGAGAAAAACAATTTGAGATTCCGGACGATTCAGAATTCCCACAATACGATTACGCGTTGTTTGTGGTTTTGGAGTGACAATCGCAAGGCTCTCACCAAGAATATGATTGAGAAGCGTCGATTTTCCAACGTTTGGTTCACCAAGAAGCGCAACCGTTCCAAATTTCATGACTTGTTCTCTTTTCGTATTTTTTCAAGCGCTTGTTTCGCCGCATCTTGCTCGGCCGCCTTTTTGCTGCTTCCGCTTCCAACACTTTTCTCTTCACCACAAATCGAGAGACTGATTTCAAATGTTTTTTGATGATCAGGTCCAGAAGTGCGAAGAAGAGTATACCGAGGAATAGATCGAAAACGACTTTGTGATTCCTCTTGAAGTTGCGTTTTATAATCTTTGACGAATTCCACTCCACTTACTTCCTTGAGCAACGGTTCATAGTGATGGTGCACCACTTCAAACGCTTTGAGAAAACCACGATCAAAATAAACAGCGCCGAGAAGAGCTTCAAAAGCATCCGAGAGAATCGATGATTTTTCTCGACCTCCTGTTTGCTCTTCTCCTTTTCCTAAAAATAAAAACTCTCCAAGCTTCATGTTCCGCGCAAGCTCAGCCAATTGCTCTTCATTGACAATAGCAGCGCGAAGTTTTGAGAGATCCCCTTCTGCATGCTCGGGGAATCGTTCCATGAGAAGATGACTCACGGCAAGTTCCAACACCGCATCACCCAAAAATTCATATCGCTCATTATGTTCGAGCGCGGGTAAACGCTGTTCGTTTGCATAAGATTTATGCGTTAATGCGCACTTAAGATGCGTTCGCTCTCGAAAGCTGTAGTGAAAGAGCTTTTCAAACGCCTTAAGTTGTTTTTTTTCTTCTGAAGTGATTGGCATCGTCCGTAAACTTTTCCGTCATGGACTCTCTCAATAAGAACTTCTTCAGATGCGCCATGACGTGCACCTGTGTCAGGATATAAGATGGGCACATTATTATCGCTGATCCCATGAAGAAATCCTTCTTCATCTTTTTGTTTCGACGTCACAATAACGGGAAGCGTTTCTCCAATTTGGCTCTGATAAAATTTCTCTCTTTTCGCATGAGCAAGAGAAGTCAGAAGACGCGCACGTCGCTGAATCTCATTCTTTGCAACTTGTGCTGACATTGTTTCTGCAACAGTTTCCGGACGAGCAGAAAAAGGAAAAACATGGAGCCATGCAAATGAAAGTTCCTCTAGGAATTGATGCGTGCGTTTAAAATCTTCTTCAGTTTCACCTGGAAATCCGACCATAATATCAGCCGCAATAAAAAAACCTTTCGAATTTTCAGTGAGCGCTTCAATGATTCTTTTTGCGTCAGCGCTTTTGGTTCGTCGTCGCATCAAGCGAAGAACGGAGTCAGAAGCGCTCTGCAAGGAGAGATGAAGATGACGGGCAAGTCTTTTTTCGGAAAGAAAAAGTTCTAAAAGATCCGGATCAAGACATTCAGGATCGAGAGATGAAAGACGAATACGACGAACAGACGTCTTTGCATATATTTCTTGCAGAAGATGAGAAAGTTTTGGTTGCCCTTGAAGGTCGCGACCATAACTTCCGATATGAATCCCAGTGATGATCACCTCTTCATAACCCGCATCGACCAAACGATGAACATCATCGACCAAAAGCGCGACAGGACGACTTCGGCTTTTGCCACGAGCTTTCCAAATCGCACAATAGGCACATCGAAAATTACAACCATCTTGGATCTTCAGATAAGCGCGTGCGCGATCTTGGGAAAGAGGAACAGATTCATCAAAAGTAGAAGGGGGCGCATCCGTCACAAGAAAACTTTGAGCAAGATATCGAATCACTTCTTCACGTTGCTGCGTTCCAAAAACAGCGTCAACGCCTTCAATACTTTCTAAACTTTGAGGAGAAATTTGTGCGGTGCAACCGGTCGCGATGACAAGCGCCAGAGGATTTTGTCGATGCGCACGACGAAGCGCTTGACGACCTTGATGATCCGCATGCGCTGTCACCGTACACGTATTCACCACATAGGCATCTGCTTCCGATGAAAAAGGAACAATCTGAAAACCGAGACGTTCACATATAACTTGAAGCTGCTGCGTATCAAAAAAATTCGCTTTGCAGCCCAGCGTTTCAAAAGCCACTCGCGGCTTTTTCATTGAATCCATCCTCCACCTAAAACTTCATCCCCATCGTAAATAACGGCCGCTTGTCCCGGAGTAATCGCACATTGGGGATCTTCAAATCGGACCGAAATCGAACGTTCTCCCGTAGGAGTGATGAAAGCTTTTGCCGGAGGATGTTGCGAGCGAATTCTGACGTGAACGGGACGTTCAAAATATTGTTCTTCACCCATCTGTTTCTCTTTCTGCCAACAGACCCAATGAAGGCCTCGAACTTCCATCTCTCTTCGCATGACATTGCTTTTAGTTCCAAGCACCACTTCATTTTGTTGTGCGCGAATTTCGACCACAAACATTCGCTCTCCGCGACTGATCCCTAATCCTCTCCGTTGCCCAACGGTGTAAGCGTGAATACCCGCGTGTTTCCCCAGAATATTTCCTTGGAGATCGACAAAATTTCCTTCACCCTGAAGAAGATGCGCACCGTTTTGCTCAACGAAAGCCACATAATCGTCGTCGGGAACAAAACAGATTTCCTGACTTTCCGGTTTATCCTGAGTGATAAATCCTTGCTCGCGCGCAATCCGACGAACATCCTGTTTCGTGAGATCTCCCAAAGGAAACGCGAGATGTTTGAGTTCATCTTGCGTCAGTTGAAACAAATAATAACTTTGATCTTTCGCATCATCCGAGCCACGAAAAAGACGATACGCTCCACTCCGATCAAGACTCACACGAGCATAATGTCCCGTTGCAATCACCTTTGCATCTCGTGCACGCATATCTTCAAAAAATGCAGAGAATTTCAGTTCAGCATTGCAACTCGTACAAGGGATTGGCGTTCTCCCTCGCGCATATGAAGCAATAAATGGTTGAATCACTTTTTGTTGAAACTCACGGCGATAATCGAGCGTGTAGTGCGGAATGCCAAGCGTGGTACAGACATCGCGCGCATCGGAACGATCAGATGCGGAACAACAACTTTTCCCTGTGGAACGATGACAGCTCACCAGATGCATTGAAACACCAATAACCTCATAGCCCTGTTCCTTCATGAGATAAGCAGCAACAGAACTATCAACACCTCCCGACATGGCGACGAGAGCTTTTTTCTCTTTCACACTCATACGTTATCCTGAAAAAAGGAGAACGAGATCATAGCGCGTAATGATTTCAAATCCTCCACCCTCTTTTTGAACCATGACCGCAGGACGTTCTCGTGAAAGTTTTTTTACAAGTTCATCGATTTTGAGAGATGGATTCACAAAAGGAAAAGGTTCGTCCATAACCGTGCGGACCGGATCTGATTGACACGTTGGTTTTTTCAGAACCGCACTCAAAATATTTGAATCAATAAGACTCCCGACAACTTCTCCACGTTCAATCACGGGAAGCTGAGAAATATTATGTTCATTCATGATCTCGATGGCTTTGGAGAGAAGTTCTTCAGGAGAAACTGAAATGAGCCGACGTGTTTTCTTCTTTTTGTTTAAAAGTTCTTGAAGAGTCGTATGCGTCTCTTCCACAAAACCGTGAGCTTTCATCCAGGTATCATTGAAAATTTTTCCCAAATAACGAGAACCGTGATCGGGAAGAAGCGCCACCACGATATCATCTTTCTTGAGCTTCTTCGCAATGCGGAGAGCACCCACTACCGCAGCTCCCGATGATCCGCCAACCAAGATCCCTTCCCGACGAGCAAGCTCGCGCGCCATCAAAAAAGCATCTTTGTCCGTCACTTTTTCTACCTGATCCACGAGTCCAAAATCGGAATTTTCAGGAAGAATATCTTCTCCAATACCTTCAATGAGATAAGGATAAATTTCCGCTTCATCAAATTTTCCTGTCTCTTTATATTTTTGAAAGACCGATCCATACGTATCGATACCGATCGCTTGAATTTTCGGATTTTTTTCTTTCAAGTAACGAGAGATACCTGTCATCGTCCCGCAGGTCCCCATTCCACATACAAAATGAGTTAATTTCCCATCGCTCTGTTCCCAAAGTTCTGGGCCAGTCGTTTCATAATGAGCCCATTGATTTGAAGGATTATCGTATTGATTTGGATGATAGGAGTTTGGAATTTCACGACTAAGTCGCTTTGCAACTGAGTAGTAAGAGCGCGGATCTTCTGGTGCTACATTGGTCGGGCAGACAATCACTTCAGCGCCAAAGGCTCGAAGCGCATCGACCTTTTCTGAACTCTGTTTATCAGAAATCGTAAAAATACAACGATATCCTTTAATAGCGCCGATAATCGCAAGTCCAATACCGGTGTTTCCGCTTGTGGCTTCAATAATGGTTCCACCAGGCTTGAGCTTCCCTTCTCTTTCAGCATCCTGAACCATCTTCAGCGCAATGCGATCTTTAACGGAGTTTCCGGGATTAAAATATTCAAGTTTCGCATAGACGCGCGCTTTCACTCCCAAAGCGACAGTGTGCAGTCGTACCAGAGGTGTGTTCCCAATCACTTCTGCGAGACTTTCATAAAACATTCTCCATCTCCTTTAACCCCCACAATTCTTGGGGTGGGTCAACCCACCAACGCTTTAGTGGCGGGTCTTTTGTCGGGGCGACTGGATTTGAACCAGCGACCCCTTGCACCCCATGCAAGTGCGCTACCAGGCTGCGCTACGCCCCGAGTAAATGTTTAGTTTAGATATCCTCTCGCACAAGTTTTAGGAGAGTTTCAAGGTCTTTGCGAACTTTGGTCAGCAATTTTCGTCGATCGCTGAGATCAGGCGCTGCTTCGGAAGATAAAGAAGCTGCCACTTTCACTCGTTCTGGTGATGAAACAACCGGCGAACGTGCTGGCGACGTCGAAACAGGTTTCACTGTTACCGGTGTCGCAACCGGAGCTGCATCAAGTGAAATACTGTTCTCTTCATACGCATCAATATGATCATGAGATACGGATTCAGAAGGTTTTCCATTCTTGATACGATCTTTTAATCTTTTACGAGCACCGTTAATGGTAAAACGCTCTTCATAGAGCAGCGTCTTAATGGCAAGAAGTGTTTCCACATCTCGACGTTTGTAAAGACGCTGACCTGATTTTGACTTCGAAGGTTTGATATCAGGAAATTCTGATTCCCAATAACGAAGCACGTAGGGCTTCACACCAACGATATCGCTCACTTCTCCAATACGAAAATAGAGCTTATTCGGAATGGACTGGGAATGAAGCTCAGACATGATTTATGGCACCATGAGTTTCGGAAGAATCACTCTCATCACCATTGAGAGCTGCCTTCAGCACTTGACTTGGACGAAACGTCAAAACTCGTCGCGCTGAAATTTCGATCTCCTGGCCTGTTTGAGGATTGCGACCGATTCGAGGTCTCTTTTGGCGAACCACAAAATTACCAAAACCCGAAATTTTAATTTTTTCCCCTCGTTCCAGAGTCTCTTTCATCGTATCAAAAACAAGTTCAACAATGTCTGAAGATTCTTTCTTGGAAAATCCAATCTTTTCGTAAATCTGTTCGATGATTTCTGCCTTCGTCATAAGCACCCCCTTCAGAAGATAGGTGAGGTAAGGATAGCACCGGCGTGTAGATTCGTCAATTATTCTCTGTGGTTACCGGGGAACCCTCTAAAAGGTCGAGAAGCGCCATGAAAACCCCTGTTTCTTATGTTCTTAATTCAGCTTTAAAGGAGGTTTGAAGCTTTTGAACAATCATCTGATGAGCTTTGGTGACCTCTTCATCGGTTAAGGTTCTGTCATGAGAAGCGTAGCGCAGAGAATAAGCAACACTTTTTTTTCCCGAGGGAATATTTTTCCCTCGATAGAAATCAAAGAGATGAATAGACTGAAAAATCGGAATTTTCATCTCGCGAATCAGATGTTCAATATCTTCATGCGTTACGTTTTCACCAATCACAATTGAAAAATCGCGATCAACAAAAGGAAATCGAGAAAGAGGAAGAAACTGGCGTGAAAAGTGTGAAGCTTTCAGAAGTAATTGCACGTTCAGTTCAAAGGCAAAGATCTCTTCTTCAAGTCCTGACGCTTGAATGACAGAGGGATGAAGTCGCCCAACATAACCGATCGGAGTTCCTTGCACGGTGATCGATGCGGATATTCCGGGATGAAAAAAAGAAGGAATATCTTTGCGATCAAAGACGATGTTCTGACAATGAAGTTTTTCGAAAAGTTGTTCGAGCACTCCTTTGAGATCAAAAAAATCGATGTTCACACGCGATGTCTCCCAAGCTCGCGGAGAACGACGCCCCATCATAAGACCCGCCAGATGAAGGGGTTCATGAGATTCTTTTTTCCCTTCTTCACGATGATAGACACGTCCCATTGAAAAAAATCGACCATCTGTCTGTTGATGATTTTTATTGAGCCGCATCACACGCAAAAGACCTGGCAAAAGACTCGTTCTCATACAAGAATCTTCTGGCGAAAGAGGATTCGTCAAAAGAAGAGGAGTATAACCCTTGAGAGTAAATCGTTGATGTTCTTCAGGACTGATAAATGCCATGAGCACCGCTTCAGAAAAACCGAGGGTGGTGAGCATAGTTCGAATATGACGTGTAGGCTGCTCATGCTCTGGTCGAGAAACAGAAGAAAGAGCAACGCGCGGCAGTGTTTCAGGAATATGACCGTAGCCATAGATTCGCGCAATCTCTTCAATGAGATCGATAGGTCGTGAAAGGTCCTGACGAAAGGTCGGAATCTCAAACGTCACCTGCTTGGCAGTTTGATTCTCTTTCCGAAACTGAAGGCGCTGTAATAATTTCACACATTCAGCCGACGTTATCGTCATCCCAAGAACGCGACGCACTTCTTCGAATGACAAAGAAATTTTAGCAGGAAGAATTTTCTTTCGATAAAGATCGAGCCAGTCTTCAGTCGGTGTTCCACCTGCAAGTTCTGTGATCAGTTGCGTAAGACGATGAAGTGTTTCGAGCACGGCATTCGGATCAACGCCTCGCTCAAAGCGATAGGAAGATTCCGTTGAAAGTCCAAGTCTGCGCGATGAGCGACGAATACCGGCCGGTTCAAAATAAGCACTCTCGAGAAGAAGATCAAATGTCTCCGCATGGATTTCAGAATTTTTCCCTCCCATAATGCCAGCAAGAGCCACAGGTCCTTTGCCATCGCAGATCAAGAGATCTTCTCGCTCAAGCTTTCGCGAAACTCCGTCGAGCGTTTGAAATGTTAAAGAAGAGGAAGAAGTTTGAATGCGCAAGGTCTGCTCACGCAGATCGCGAAGATCAAATGCATGAAGCGGCTGACCCCGCTCGAGCATGACATAATTCGTCGCATCCACAACATTATTCACGGACCGAATCCCACATGCTTCAAGTCTCTGCACAAGCCAGGGAGGTGAAGGAGCAATACGCACTCCTTTAATGATGCGCGCGGTATAACGAGGACATCTCGTTTCATTTTCAACTTGCACCGCAATAAAATCTTTCATGCGTCCTTTTCCTGAAGGCACACGAGTTTTCGCTTTCTTGAGTTTTCCACCCACGGCCGCAACTTCACGTGCGACGCCGAGAACCGACAAACAGTCAGGACGATTCGGCGTAATCCCTAACGTAAAAATCGCACGGTCTCCCTTACCTTGAATCTCCTCGACTTCGATACCAGCCATCGTAAGTTTTGCGGCAAGCTCATCGATTGAAGCATCAAAAGAGACAAATTCACGAAGCCATGTGAGAGGTGTTTTCATGATTAAAATTGATGTAAAAATCGTAGATCGTTATCAAAAAAGAGACGAATATCATTGATGCAATATTTCAGCATCGTGATTCGCTCAATGCCCATTCCAAATGCAAAACCGGTAACTTTCTTTGGATCATACTTTACGGCTTTAAATACTTCTGGATCTACCATTCCACATCCCAGAATTTCGACCCAACCACTTTGCTTGCAAACGCGACATCCTTTTCCTTTACACATAACGCATCCAATATCGAGTTCAGCAGAAGGTTCAGTAAAAGGGAAAAAACTGGGACGAAAACGAACAGGAAGATCATCACCAAAACAACGATGGCAAAACTGAGAAAGAATTCCTTTCAAATCTCCAAAAGTCACATGTGCATCCACAAGCAAGCCCTCTACTTGATGAAACATCGGTGAATGAGAAACATCGCTATCACAGCGATAGACAGCACCGGGCGCAATAATCATCACCGGTGGTTGCATCTTTTCCATGACATGGATCTGAACCGGAGAGGTGTGTGTACGGAGGAGTCGACCATCATCGACATAAAACGTGTCGTGCATGTCTCGCGCAGGGTGACCTTTCGGAAAATTGAGAGCTTCAAAGTTATAATAGTCAGTTTCAATTTCAGGACCTTCATGAATCGAAAAACCGAGATCAGTGAAAATATCAACGACCTCTTGCATCACTTGAGTGAGAGGATGTTGAGAGCCTTTTGGAAATTTTCTACCAGGGAGAGAAATATCGACGTGCTCTGATGTCACTGCCCGCTTCTCTTCACCGCGGGAAAGTTCTTCGCTGAGCTTCGCAATTTTTTCTTCCACTTTAACGCGAAGTTCATTGAGATGACGACCAACTTCAGGTCGATCTTCTTTTTGAACTTTTCCTAATTCCTGAAAAAGCGCTGTGATATTTCCTTTTCGACCAAGATATTTGACACGAAACGCTTCTGCGGCATTGGCTGTATCAACGTGCGCGATCTCCTGAAGCGCACGTTGCTCGAGAACCTGAATGCGTTCGATCAACTCCTTCATAAAAGGAACCTCAAATTTATTTAGGTCGGGCAAACTCAACAATCGCTTTAAAGTCATCTGGATAATGGATAGCAAGCTCGGAAAGCATTTTGCGATTCAACGCAATTTGTTTTTCCTTAAGACTCCCCATGAGTCTGCTGTAGTTCATACCAGAAGCAGTGGCTCCTGCAGAAATACGAGTCTGCCAAAGAGCGCGAAAATCACGCTTCTTTTCTTTGCGACCGCGATAAGAAGCTTTCCATGCATTCTCCACAGCCTCCATCACCGTTCGAATCATGCGACTGCGGCCGCCGTAAAATCCTTCAGCAGCATCCAAATAACGGTTGCGTCGACGACGCGCTTTAAATCCTCGTTTTACTCGTGGCATACGCCCTCCTTAACTTTTATCCATATGGAAGTAATTTTTTCATCGCTGGAACATCAACATCTGCAATATAGCCACCGCGTCGAAGACGGCGCTTTTGCTTTGGTGTTCGGTTCGTCAAAATATGTCGAAGCTTACTCCGCTTTCTTTTAATTTTTCCGCTTGCGGTAACGCGAAATCTTTTCGCAGCAGCTTTTCGTGTTTTCAATTTGGGCATATCCTTCTCCTATTTTTTCGTTTTCTTTAAAGGAGCCAAAAGCATTTGCATTTGTTTTCCTTCAAGATGTGTTGCTTGTGCTACTTCTGCGACATCTTTCACATCTTCAATAATTCGCTTCATCCGTTGTTCTCCGAGCTCTTTGTGAGACATTTCACGTCCACGAAATCGAAGCGTAATTTTTACTTTATCTCCAATCTCGAAAAATTTTCGAACATGTTTGAGTTTCGTTTGATAATCATGTTCATCAGTTCCGACACGCAGTTTAATCTCTTTTGTTTTCACCACAATTTGATGCTTCTTGGCTTCGTGCTTTTTCTTGCTTTGTTCGTATTTATACTTTCCATAATCCATAATTTTACAAACAGGAGGTTTTGCCGTTGGTGAAATTTCCACCAGATCTAATCCCTCTTCTTCAGCGCGACGAATTGCTTCGGGAGTGATAAAAATTCCAAGCTGTTCTCCTTGCGATCCGATTAATCGCACTTCCGGAACTCGAATCCGATGATTTCTTCGGAGCTCATCTTTACGAATAGGAGCTCGTGTTGGCATTGGTACTGGCAATGGTAGCGGCTGCGACTTCGTAATAAAAACCTCCTTAGTGTTGATGAGTTTTCTTTTCGCTGACTTCAGCAAAAAGATGATCGGTAAATTCTTGCACCGATTTTTTCCCCATATCTCCATAGTTTCGTGATCGTATCGCAACCAACCCTGCTTCTTGTTCTTTTTTCCCAATCACCAACATATACGGAATCTTTTGCATTTCTGCTTCACGAATTTTTAATCCTAATTTTTCATTTCGATCATCCAACTCAATTCGAAATCCGCGATTCACCAGTGCCGTCTGAATCGAACTCGCAAACTCACGCTGTTCATCGCTAATCGTCACAATTCTTGCTTGAACCGGAGCAAGCCATACGGGAAATGCTCCTGCATAATGTTCAATCAAAACTCCGAAGAAACGTTCAAGCGATCCCATAAGCGCACGATGAATCATAATGGGTCGATGTTTTTCGCCATCGTTCCCCACGAACTCAAGTTCATATCGTTCTGGCAAATTGAAATCGACTTGAATCGTGGAACATTGCCATGCCCTTCCTAATGAATCCTGAATTTTGATATCAATTTTTGGTCCATAAAACACTCCTTCGCCAGGATCAACTTCATAATGAAGATCTGAGGCATTGAGAGCATTTTCCAACGCCTTTGTGGCCATAGTCCATGCTTCATCACTCCCCACATGCTTTTCCGGTTTTGTCGAAAGATAGACATCAAAAACTGTAAATCCAAACGAACGAAGGATATGCAAACAAAAGGCAAGCGTCGTGGTAATTTCTTCTTCGAGTTGATCTGGACGACAAAAAAGATGAGCGTCATCTTGGGTAAAACCTCTGACTCTCATGAGCCCATGCAACACACCTGATCGTTCATGACGATACACCGTTCCAAGCTCAGCCCATCGAAAGGGTAAATCGCGATAACTGCGAAGAGAAGTTTTATAGATCTGAATGTGAAACGGGCAATTCATCGGTTTGAGTTCGTACTCAACATCATCGACTAACATCGGCGTGTACATGTTATCGCGATAAAACTCCCAGTGTCCCGATGTTTTCCACAAATCAAGACGTGCAATGTGAGGGGTAAAGAGAAGTTCATATCCCCCTTTGCGATGTTCTTCGCGCCAAAAATCTTCAATGGCTTGACGAACACGGCCACCTTTGGGGTGCCAGAGAATAAGCCCAGCACCGAGATCTCCCATCGTCGAAAAAAGATCGAGCTCTTTTCCAAGACGACGATGATCTCGCTTTTCCGCCTCTTCACGTTTGCGAAGATAATCTTCAAGCTCTTCTTTGGTGGAAAAAGCAGTTCCATAAATTCTTTGAAGCTGCTTCTTTTTTTCATCTCCGCGCCAGTAGCTCCCGGCAACTTTCAGAAGCTTAAACGCTTTAATTTCACCTGTATGCTCCACATGCGGACCACGACAGAGATCTTCCCAGGAACCATGTGTATACAGTGTCAACGTCTCATCAGAACCGATCGCATTGAGCAACTCGAGTTTGTACGGTTCATTCTTTTTTTCAAAGAGCTTCTGCGCCTCTTGACGTGAAATTTCACGTCGCTGCAGAGGTAATTTTTGATCGATGATTTTTTTCATCATCGATTCAATATTTTCTAAATCGCTCGTGGAAAATCCTTTCGGATAATCAAAATCGTAATAAAATCCATCTTCGACCGGAGGGCCTATCGTTACCTTGGCTTCAGGGAAGAGTCGCTGGACTGCGTCTGCCATCACATGCGCTGTGGTGTGACGAAGGCGATATAAATAGCTCTCTTCGTATTTTTCTGTTTCTCGTTTTGACATTTTAAATACAATGCCCTCAAAAATCTCATCTTCTTTTTTCAACACAACGTTGAAATCATAAAAAGAAATGGCGCAGCCATGTGGGCATAAGAGGACTCGAACCTCTGACCCCTACCATGTCAAGGTAGTGCTCTAACCAACTGAGCTATATGCCCGGATTAGGCTGCTGAAAAAGTTCGTCTGCTTCGTTGCCTTCGTCAGCACTCCTTGCAGCGTACATTTGCAGTACGCTTCAGTCGGCTTCCTCAGGCTGCCTCGCATACGATTCTTTTTCAGCAGCCTTTGCACAAGAAGATCGAGGCGATTAGCAAATCCTTCAAAAAAGTCAATGATTTAGGCTTTGAAAACGGCCGTAGGAGGCGATTGTTGAGCGGCGTCTTCAGACGCTGGAAACGAAGCCTCAATGCACAGCAGGCTGAAGCGCAGGCAAAAATCCGGCGTGTGAGGATTTTTGCCGTAGTGAGACAACGCCTCCGAGAGACGTTTTCAGTTTTAAAGTAAAAGATGAGAGATTATTTTGGAAGAATTCGAATTTTAAAGTTTTATGCTTTTTTCAGAAGTTGATCAATTGTGCCTTTGGGGACATTGCCAATGACCTGATCGACTTTTTGGCCACCCTTAAAAAGCATGACAGCGGGGATACTACGAATACCATATTGAGCGGCCACTTTAGGGTTCTGATCGACATCCACCTTGCAAACTTTCACTTTATTTTCCTGTTCCTGTGCAACGGTTTCCAGTGTCGGAGTGAGCGCCTTGCAGGGGCCACACCACTCAGCCCAAAAATCGACAAGCACCGGTTTATCTGCACTGAGCACTTCTGTTGCAAATGTTGCATCGGTCACATCAAAAATATTTTTTGCCATAACGTTCTCCTTGATTGATTCTGCTTTAATCACTGCTGATATTTCAGTCAACAGTTCTCTCATTGTTGAGCACACCAAAAGGAGCCTGACGAATTTCTGGCATAATGTTGTGCCAGAAAGCGTCTGGCTCTTAAAACATAAAGCGCCGAAGACTGATGCTCAGAAGAATTCCGATACTCATCAAAATCGTGACCATCGACGAACCACCATAACTTAAAAGCGGAAGTGTGACACCGGTGAGAGGGATGAGACCGAGCACTCCTCCGAGATTAATAACGAGTTGCCAAAAAATCATGGCCACAATTCCCAACGCTAAAAAAATACCGAAGCGATCACGCGCTTTTCGCGAAACTTCAACTCCCATCAAAAGAAAAGCAGCATAGAGTCCAAGAGCAAAAACAGAACCGAGAAAACCCCATTCCTCTGCAAGCACCGGAAAAATAAAATCGGTATGACGCTCGGGCAAATACTGAAGCTTATTGATATTCCCCTTGAGATATCCCTTTCCTAAAATCTTTCCTGAACCGACCGCAATTTTTGATTGCATCAAATGATAACCACGACCACGAACATCTTCTTCCGGATGAAGAAATGAAAAAATACGATCACGCTGATAAGGTTTCAGACCAAAAGTATAAAACGAACCGGCTGCTGCAATTGCTAAAAAAAGTCCGAGAAGAAGTGTTTTACGACGAATACCTGCAAAGAAAGCGAGCGACATAAAAATACAGATAAGAAAAAGGGAAGAACCAAGATCACCTTGATAAATAATAAGAGCAACCGGGATAAACATAAATAAGAATGGTTGCCATAAATCGAGAAGACCACAGCCGTCTGGGTTTGGATGGTCACTGAAATATTTCGCCGCAATTAAAATATAAGCGATTTTTGCAAGCTCTGCTGGCTGCAAATTGAAAGGCCCCAGTTGAATCCATCCATGCGTACCGCGCACAGTCGAACCAAAAAAAATCGAAATCATCAGAAGTAACAACACAAGAACATAAATCGTGATCGCGAGTGATTTGAAAACACGATAATCAAAAAAAATAGCCGCGACCATCACGAGCAATCCGACTCCGACCCATGCCATTTGATTCCAAAAAAGCGAAACGGCGTTTGTCTCTTCCCAAAAAGAGACCGCACTATAGAGATTCACGAGTCCAATCGCCAGAAGCGTCAGCACAACACCAAACAATGGCCAATTAAATGTTTCTGTAAATCGTTGGGTCATATTGTGTTTTAACTTCTTTTTTCAAACCTGCTTCGGGTGCG
The DNA here is from genome assembly GCA_001798185.1 of Deltaproteobacteria bacterium RIFCSPHIGHO2_02_FULL_44_16. NCBI lineage: Bacteria > Deltaproteobacteria > Deltaproteobacteria bacterium RIFCSPHIGHO2_02_FULL_44_16. The sequence goes on from MGRM01000023.1 coordinate 54,569, forward strand.
ATGTCGAAAAGACGCAGTCGTTTTTTCTTTACGGAGAAAAATCGCTGCTCTTCTCTTAGTCGGTTGTAGCATCAACGCCATAGTGACAACCTCCTGCGAGATGCTTTTCGCCACTCGCACCGCTCGCGCGGTTTGAAAAAGTCATCTCTCAACATATCGTTTCAACTGTTTCAACATACCTAAAGCATTTGATTTCATCAAGGGTTCTGCAACGAGCGTTGGCATCCAAACGGCAAGATCAACGTTCAGTTGATACGTCACATCGACTTCATTTTTTCCCATCTCTTCCAAGGTCCAACTCCCTTCATTACGTTTCATCATATCCCCTTCTACCAATTTCCACTTGATATGATCTGGTGCAAGATGAAAATCGAGAATACAGTTTACTTGCCGAAGAATATTGAGCGAAAAAGAGACACGTGGTGTTTTTTTATTCTTTTTTATAATTTTTGCTTTTTTGACTGCCGTAAAAATGTGAGGATATTTTTCGAAATCGATGATCGTCTGATAGACATTATCTAATGAAGCTTCGATGAGAATAGATTGTGTAAGTGAGAGCATGGTTGAGATGATCAGTCTAAAAATTGATGGAGATTTCTCGGCACTTTTTCTTTGGAGATCCCGTCAGCGAGCTGGCAGGAAGGATCACGACGAAGATCTTCTGCATATTCTCCCGAGGAAATGACAACCTTCTTTACTCCCTCTTCTACGAGAGAAATTGCAAGATGATAACTGTGAATGATATAGAGTCTCTTCTTTGGGACAGGAAATTCACTCCCCTCGACGTTTTGAATCGAAAGTAATGCCACACATAACGCAACCAATACATGAGTATTTATTTTCTTCATGACAATTTTCTATCCGCAAGAGCCGGAAGTTTTTGCCTTACCCTTTCAATTTCCTTGAAGTCCAAATCAGCGTATATAAGTCCCTCACTTTCAGATAATTGACTGATAATTCCGCCCCACGGGTCAATAATCATCGTGTGACCAAAACTCTCTCGTGAAGCGTTGTGTTTTCCCCATTGCGCAGCTGCAATTACATAGCATTGATTTTCAATGGATCGCGCTCGCAAAAGCACTTCCCAGTGTGAAGGACCGGTTACAGACGTAAAAGCGCTCGGAATGAGTAATATATGAGCCTTTTTTTGGGAAAGGACACGATAGAGTTCAGGAAAACGCAGATCATAGCAGATACTCAATCCATAATTCCAGGGACCGAGCGCATCGATGACGGGCACCCTACCACCTTGCACACGGTCACTTTCGCAGATCTGTTGGGATTCTGATAATCGAAAATTAAAGAGATGAATTTTTCGGTAAAGGGCTCCTAAGCGACCATCAGGATGAATAATGGCACTTGTGTTATATACTTTCTCTGTATCCGGAATCCTTTCAGGAAAAGACCCAATATGCACAGCTATCTCAAGCTTTTTGGCGAGAGCAACAATCTCCCGAATCGGGTTGTCATCAGATCCAAATGAAACGTTTTTGGGATGATCAGGATCATAAAAAATGAGACTGTTTTCAGGAAAAGAGATGAACTGTGCACCAGCCTCTTTGGCCTGAATGATATATTTAAAGACCTTCTCAAGATTTGCCTGCAAGTCCCCAGTTGAATTCAATTGTGCGGCTGCCACGCGAAGAAAATCATTCTTCACTCCGTCCATGACATCTCCTTAAGGTTTGTGAAGTCCAGAAGCGATCATTCCAGATTCGCAATTGCAAAGTGTTTCCTCGACTCAACATGACTACTATATAATGTAGGCGATTTCCATACCACATTCCGGATTGTTGTACTTCGTTGTTTTATCAGCAATGAGTAACTTTACCTGCTTATAAAAGTGTTCAGAAATCCGGATTTCGGAACACTATAAAAATTCTTTCAAATTTCTCGGAATTTTTTCGGAGAGAATATGGTCAGCGTGCTGGCAAGCAACATCTTTTTTTAAATCTGCAGAAGATTCACCAGAGGCAATGACAACCTTCTTCACTCCCTTCTCCTTGAGATACGAAATCGTTTTCGAAAGTTCCCATGTCGTTTCAGGAATATTTTTATCGATGAAGGCGATATCAACATCAGAATACATGACACCATTTGAGGTGCATTTCTCCATATTCGAATAAATCTGAAGTTGTCCGATCTTTAATGCACCTTTCTGCGATCGCCATGAAAGTCCGATCAACGGGTCATCATCGATGACGAGGACTGAAAGTCCTTTTCCGTTTGTGCTCTGTTTGTCATTGCGAGGAGCCTCAGCGACGAAGCAATCTCCTACAGACAGTGCTTTCGGGAGATCGCCACGCCCTTCAGGCTCGCGATGACAGTCTTCTTGCCGGTCACCCTGAGCCTGTCGAAGAGCAATCGGAATAAATCCTGCCATTGATTTTGGAATCAATTTCACTCCAAGCTTGAAACACTGCTCCAGGACTTCTCTCTCTTCGTAACGGCTCGTCACTAAAATGCTCTGATCCTGGATACCCAAATGTCTGACAACATCAAGCCCCGTTTCTTTTTGACCAAGCAATTCATAATCACAAAGATACCGCGCCTGACGGCGTTCCTGGTGCTGATGCCACTGTTTGAGTTCATACGGCGTCGAAAAATGAATGACTTCAAGATTGAGTCCTTGAAACCGATTATCCCATACCTGATGAATCGAAAGATCGTCATCCAAAATAACAACCGCCGTTCCTTTCTCAATCTCAAGTTTTGGCACAAACCAATCTGGAGCTCTCTCTCGAGGCAAAATAAGTTTTAATGTTGTTCCCTTTCCCATTTCAGACACAATCTCAACTCTTCCTCCCCATGATTCCACCATCTCTTTCGCATGCGCTAACCCCA
>MGRM01000024.1 GCA_001798185.1 Deltaproteobacteria bacterium RIFCSPHIGHO2_02_FULL_44_16
AAGAAATTTCTTGCAGAAAACAAAACAAGTTAATCGTTGGCGTTCTGATAAGCGATTGAAATGCCTGAGTGATTATGTGGATAGCGGGGGCTTTACCGCGGCAGAACCGCATGATATCCTTAAAAAAGTCCGATTCCTCTAACATGTTAAAATGATCATTTATGATTCCAGAAAATAAAAAACGATATTTGGGATTGCTGGCCGCCCTCTTGGGAATCGGCCTATTGAAGTTATATTCGCCGACCATAGACACGCCGCTCTCTTCCGGTAAATCTTCTGCCGACAACCGTTTATTCAAAGTTGCTGATAATGTAAAAAATCAAGAAGGATGCGATATTTTTAATCAAACCGAGGCGGATATTTTGATGCAGCAATCATCCGGCGAAGACGTGCTTTTTGCCGGATGCGGCGGATTTTTCTAGTTCGCCATACGCATACAGTTGTTCTCGAAAAGCTAAGTTTCCCATGGGAAACTTAGCTTTTTAGGTACGCGGTTGATTGGTTTTTATGATTTTTTTTGTGTTATTATGGCCGTATGACGCCCCAGGAATTTATAAAAAAAAGGCCATATCTGGTATGGTACACTCAAAATTTTGATCACCTCTCCAATGAGGCGATTATAGAGGCGGTTTTAAATTACGGCGATTTTGACGATGTAAAAAAAATAATCTCTATCGTGGGAATTAAAAAGGCGGCACGCATTTTCCAAAAACAATTGGGACACTGGCGGGTAAATTATGATCCCCAAACCATAAATTATTTTAAGCTTTATTTCAAAAAATATGCCTCGTCTGCATAGAGAAATTTTAACGGAAGAACAGGTAAATCTCCTGCCATTGGTAAGTAAATTCTCTAAAAAATTTTTTCTGGTCGGTGACACGGCCATCGCATTGCATATCGGACACAGACGGTCTGTTGATTTCGATCTTTTTAGCAGAAGGGAATTTCGCAACACCAAAATTAAGGGAACTATTTCCCGGACGCAGAAGATTGAACGGATTTTTAAGGACGAGGACGGGCAGTACACAATTTCTATTGGCGGAGTGCGGTTTACATTTTTCCAGTATCCATTTACCATCCCCGTGTTAAAGCGCCTGGACGGCGTCATCGCTCTACCCGACATACTGACTCTAGCGGCAATGAAAGCCTACGCCTTGGGTCATCGCGCCAAATGGAAGGACTATGTAGATCTCTATTTCGTGATGCGGAAGTATCATGGCATTGATAAAATTGTACGGAAAGCAAAACAGATATTTGGCAATGAATTCAATGAAAGAATCTTCCGGGTGCAGCTGGCCTATTTTAAAGATATTGATTACACCGAAAAAGTCATCTATTTGAAAGGTTCTGAAACAAAAGATGAAGTTATCAAGAAGGGGCTTATTGAATTCAGTTTATCCCGCTCCTAATTTTTTCCAGACTGTCTGAAAGCCAATATAATTCAATCGTATAAAGCCCTTTTCTTGGGGGCTTGATTTTTTATATTGGAATCAAAGCGGCTGCGGATTGAGCGAGAGAAACTCTTCCCGCGAATTTATGCCAATACCCATGCGTGCGCGCTCCGGATTGTCGCCATGCGTATAGAGTGTGACATGCGTGGGTGGCGGGATAAAATTGATTCCGAGCGGGCGGTTTAACTCGGCAAAAAAATCCTCCAGAGCCGGCACGGAAACCATTTGAATGTATGATTCCCGGTGTTCAACGGAATCGGCCGCGTTGCCCCGGCGATCACGAATAATGTATTCTTTTTGAATGTGGTAGCGTTTAGGCTCGAGTTTAAAGCGCCAATCGGTTTTATCTATCAATGAATGTAAGTCCCGCAGAGTATTATCTCGTTCTACTCCGGGTCGTTCCAGCACTTTTCGTATTTCTCCGCCAGCGGCAAAACCGATTATAGTTATGTGGATTTCGTCTTTTTGATCAAAACCGTTCTTTTGGGCCATTGTCGATAAGGCGTTCCAATCAATTGTGTTTTTATTTACGCCCAAAAGCAGGGTGTATTTGTTTTCGTCAAAATTAACATATTCCGGATTTAAAAATTGTAATGAATCCATGCTTTACAGGATACTTTTTTTGGCGCCATCTGACCACTTGATTTTTTATGCAGAATGATGTATAATGTGGGTATTCGTTCAGGAATCGAATAAAAACGAAAAGGAGGGCAGAAAAATGAAAGGAACGGTATGGAACTTTAAAAATGTTAAGGGGTATGGGTTTTTACGCACCGAGGAGGAGGACGGCGGTGAACTTTTTCTTCATCCGGATGACTTGGTCTACGGTATGAAGGAGCTAACCGGTCTTGACATCCAGTTTTTGCTGGATGGAGCCAAGGTAGAGTTCGGCGAAGTCGTGAAAACCGCAAAAGGCCATCAGGCCCTAAGTGTGAGCATGCTTGATCCCGGACCGCTGCAATATACGGTTCGAGAAGATGTTGCCAAGCCGACTTTAGTATCCGGCACGGTGATCTTCGGAATTACGTCCGAGGGCGGACTCAAGATGTTCGGAGTAAAGGTAGAGCCGGTGTTTGAGGCGGACGGCCTGAAGATTTACCGGATGGGAGAAAATCTGATTGAGTCATTTTCCGCCCGGATTCCCCGGCCAACATCCGAAAAGGCCTATCTGTTTGTGGACGGCCGGATTACCGGACGCAACCTGGATGGCAGTTTGAATCGGGGTTTGCGACAACCGCAACCGGACGGAGTTTATCTCGGTCTTAGACCAGGAGATTTCCTGGTCGGTGTTGAAAGATCCGGCCTGGTGGTGGTACTTGGTTTTGGAGCAAGAGGTTATCACGGAGGCGGCGAGAATTATTTGATTATTGAACGTAGGTTCAGTCATCAATATAAACTCTCGGGCGTGATCAGTCGCGAGTACCTGCTTAAACAGACCCCGTCGGACTCGGACAACAAACGGACCAATGATGTGTTCGTCCCGGCCATCATCCGCGGACTGATGGTGCTGGAGGAGGCCGCTAGATCTGCGAGCGTTACCGCCACGCCAAAAACCGAAATCGCGCCACCCACCCCCAACTGGATTCCGAAATAGTTCGGAATCGCAACTCGAGGCCCGAGGCATGGAAATTCTATTTCCACCTCGGGCCTCTTAATACTTTTTTAGTTTTCATGGACATCATTCTTACTATCGAGGTTTACTCTCAATAGCGGGAATTAAATCCATGGACGCTACGCGTTATACAAAAATTGTGCTTCCCACGCGCTCCCAACCCGATACCATTGTCGGGATTTTTCTCTTGAAAAAATTCGGCGAAAACCGTTTTCCTGGAATACGTGATGCGGTTATAGATTTTTGGCAAGTGGTGCCGCCGGGTGAGACGGATGAATCGCTTAATAAAAACGGCGTAATTCTAATTGACTTGGGCGGAGGTAAATTTGACCATCACGGACGAAAACCCCAAACCACAGCCTCGAATTTAATAGCCGAGCATCTTGGAATTAAAGAGAATCCTTCACTGGTCAAACTTCTGGAATATGCCGAGCGTGATGATTTTTACGGCAAGGGGACGATTTCTACGGATCCGATTGACCGTGCTTTCGGGCTTTCGGCTCTTGTTGCCGCACTCAACAAAAGTTTGGTTAAAAATCCGGCGCGGGTTGTGGAAATTATTTTGCAGCTTATGATCGCGCATCATAATGAAGAAATGCGCCGGACTGAAGAGATGCCCAAAGAATTTCAGGAGCGTATGTCCAGGGGCGAGGTAGAAATATTCGAGGTCCGCCAGCGTGATAAAAAATTAAAAGTTGTGATTATTTTTTCCGAATCCGGAAGCATGGCCGGATTTTTGCGCTCAAAACTTGGAGGAGCGTTTGACGTGGTAGCACAATGGCTTTCTTCCGGACATGTGAATATTCTGACGCGTCCCACCAAGCGCGTGGATTTGCGCTCGCTTGCCGCAGTTATCCGGATTGAAGAGGCGACCCGCGCCGGACTTGAATTGGAAATGGACATACGGGGACTGGCCAGGTTCGGGCGCATCAATGAAATTCTAGAATGGTATTATGATCCGGCAACCAACTCAATCCAGAATGGCGGTCTTAATCCCAAAGAAATTTCTCCAACCAAAATTTCCAGAGAGGACTTCAGAAAAATTTTGGAACTCGGGCTTTCGGAAAAATTTTGGGATCCGCGCACCAACGCCACGCAGATGGATTCCGGAGAACAAGGATTAAATAGCGAAGCAAAACAGGAATAAAGGGGTCACTACAAAACGTGAGGGCTATCCGCGCGTTTTGCTTTAATGCAAAAATTATGAGACGTTTGGCTTATGGAAAATAAATTTGGATTCAAAGAAATTTTATCCCCGGAAGCAGCTGGACCGGATATTAATATGGAGTCTCGCGAGAAGGAGCGCGGCGAAACCCTAGCGCGACTTGTCATAGTCAGACATTTTCCGGCGCACTACGGAGAAGTTAAAGAAATCAAGGCCCAAGATTATGATCTGATAAGTACGCCGGAACAAAAAGATAAGAATAAACGGCGCGCCAAACAAATTAGCCGCATATTCGGGGATAATGAGGTAGTCGCTTTTTGGACCAGTCCGCGTCAACGTGCCGAGGGTACTAAAGAGGTTCTCAAACGGCATATCCATAATCCTCTTATTAAAGAAAAAGTGATTTCTTCTCTGCAAAGCGTAAAAGTTCCTCCTGACTATTATGAAAAATTCTTACAGGAGAATATGACCGGCGGGTGGTTCCCTAATTATCAGGAAACGCCGCGTGAGGGTAGGGCGGGTACGGACCGAGTAGAAAGCGTAGGTGAGGTAGCACGCCGATTCAAACGCGTGTTTAAGGCTTTTGATAGATTTACTCATAAAAGATACAGCCATATGGATTCTGCGGATAAAAAAGAAATTACGAATATCATTGCCGTAACTCACGGAGAGGTTCCAAACGATTTTTTGGAAAATGTTTTTGGATTCGGATATTCCCACTACGGAGATTATACCAAACAGCATCTGGGACGTGGCGAGAATCTTGTAATTGAAACGCGTTGTATGCCCGATGGAGTTATCCGCCACTTTGCCACTATGCGCGGCAGAACTGTTGCATTTGACTTTGATCCGCAGACGAGAAGTTTCAATCACGGATCAGGTCAACCACCAAAGGCAGAAGTTGTTTTAAAAACCCCAAAATTTGACTGAATAGTAATTTCGTGCTACAATACGGCGCAAAGGAGAATACGGAAATGGCTGAAAAATTTTCGATCTGGACCCCCCACTTTTCGGCGGGGATTGTCGGACTGAATCTGCAAAAGATGCTTGTGGCCTTGGCCTTTAACAACTTTGGCATTGAGTACCGGGTGTTGCCGTTAAAAGAGCTTTACATCCCCGGCACCAGCATTTATTTGCCCGAATATCGGGGACGCGTTGAACAGGTGGTGGGTGATAAGGTCTTAATCTCTTTTGACCAACGAACTGGTTTAAGCACACTTTTTGGCAAAGGAGAGGAGCTGGATGGGAACTACTTAGATGAGGAAAGCTGGATAGGGGCGGCATTGCGTGAGGCACTGGAGGAATCCGGTAGATCATGGGATTCGCGAATCATCCGCTCCGTATCTTATCGGGAACAACCGCATCCCTCAGATCCATATTTTAATGTGGTTTATTTGGGGAATGCCGTGGATTTTGTTTTTAACCAGGACAATATCCAGGACTCAAACATTGACAAGAAGCTTAGCGGGTTTTATCCGCTGGAAAAAATTCCTATGGTGCACGATCTGGATTTTGATAATCCGGAAAACAAGGATCAACGGAGTAATATGTCAGCCGAGGAAACTTTATGGTTAGTGGGTACGTATATGGCCGCTATCCGCCGCATAGTTGCGATTTTACTCCAGTTGCGCCAGCCGACTCTTTCCGAACTCGGCCGACCCGATGCGGAAAATGCGGATGATCTTGCGCTTATAGTGCTTAAACAAATGCATTACTCTAATCTTTTTTCCAAACAGGTTATGGTAATGTTGGATAGTTTCAAGCGCGTTGATATTGCCGTAAAAATTCTGGAGCAGGATCAGGGTTTGATCTTTAGCCAGTCCTTGGTACGCCAAATCGCCAAAAACATGATTTTGTGGCTGGATGACGAGCAGCAGATTGACTCGGCGATAAGAACGCTTCGCGAGCGTCTGTCCGGCAAACTGCAGGGCGCTGGCGCGTTTTTCTGGCATTCCGATTTACTCGGTCAAGAAAAAGCCACTGGAAGTTTTGATGATTTTGTGAATTTTCGTAAGGCACGGAAGGAGAGGTTTGATTATGAGCTTTACGACAAAAAGTATGACCGTGAGTTTAGGGTGTCTGACGGAAAAGCTAAGGCCGCCCCCAGTGATGGTGTGTATCGCGAGGAGGATGATAAAGACATCCTGACAGCGGCCAAGAAACAATGGCTTGCCTGGGAGCGTACTGAAAAAGAAAAAAACACTGTCGCCAAATGAGAATTTTAAAAGGGTGAATCCCATGTGGGACTCACCCTTTTCTAATTCTCCACTATAGAGGTTTCGCCTCTATAGCAGTTGAACCTTACGGTCCTCTTTGCGGTCTGCGCGGAATATATTAAAACCCAATAAACGTTTTTGTGCCCAATTAAATCCGGATGTGGTACCGTGGCTAAGACCGACCATCGGCTCTTTGAACTGCGAATAGCGCAGGACCTCTTCGGTCCATTGAGCCGAGGTTTCGCGTAAAGAATGTCCGGTTGGCCGGAAATGTTCCAGCTCCGCCCGCACCAGCACTTCAACCGTTTCATCCGTACCTTTACTATGCGGAACCTGCAATTTTACCTTTTCTCCGCGTTTAACCCTCTTGAGGTTGTAGTTATTGGTGTTATAAGCAGCAAAGCCAAGAGTTGCCACTACCGCGTTTTCCATAGATAAGAAATTCCACAAAAGGAATGCTGCCGGACCATGACCCATGCCGGAGGTTGCGGTAACTGCCGCAGGATCTCCGCAAAACATATCGTGCCAGTCCCGAAATAAGGTGATTCTCTCCCCTCCTCTTACCGGACAATCGGAATCACACCAGAAGCCCTCCGGCGATTCCATCCTCTGCCATAAACGATAAGCGGATGGACTGAATATATAGACCGGAAGATCCAAGTTGGCGATGGTTTGCGCAAATGCCGGCAAGCGATCCACGGCAAAGGTCGGTCCAAAAAGCCACTTGTTTTCGTTATGGCATTTTTGGGCAAGCTGCCCTAATCGTTGCATCTCGCGTTGCCAGAATGTCGCCTCGCAAGTGCCTTGCGCCAAATCCTCGGCGTCATTGGTGCCGTCGCGATACATAAGAATGTCTGGGGCATAAATTTTCGGCAAGGGCTGGACGCCCCGGGTTGATACTTGATCATGGCAGGATACATCGCCCGGAGCCATGAACTTTACCGTGGCATTTCCGTCTTTGACTACAAAGACGTATCCGCAGGCGCCGCGAATATGGCCCACCGGATGCGGGTAAAACCAGATACGATCCGGCACCAATTCTATGATTCTGGGTTGGTTAAACGGCTGGAGACGCAACCGTGTTTCAAAAACATTCAAATCGCCGTAGGGGGAGGTTTCGTCGTACCCCTTGTTCTTACGGGCCTCGGAAAAATTTATCTGGTCTTCGAGTTGGTGGATAAGACCTGCGGCAGTTGGTTGCGAGCAGAATATCGGCGTGTCTTCTGCTAAATATTTTTGGACAATATCCAGGGCAATGCCAGCTACATGATCGCGATGCATATGAGTTAGAAAAACTGCAT
>MGRM01000025.1 GCA_001798185.1 Deltaproteobacteria bacterium RIFCSPHIGHO2_02_FULL_44_16
CGTTAACGTCGTCTTCCCATGATCCACGTGCCCTATCGTCCCCACGTTCACATGCGGCTTCTTCCTCTCATACTTTTCCTTCGACATAACAATCCTCCTTCAAAATAAAATGTTAACGCGTTTTCCCTTGTGTCTTTGCAATCACTTCTTCCGCCAAAGATCTGGGTAATTGTTCATAGTGTGAAAATTGCATCGTATACGTTGCACGTCCCTGTGTTGCACTGCGTAAATCTGTAGAATATCCAAACATCGCTGCAAGCGGAACTTCTGCATCCATGACTTGAGAACCAGCACGCGATTCACTCTTCATAATTTTTCCACGACGTGAGGTTAAATCTCCTGTTACCGGACCCACAAAATCTTCTGGCATGACCACTTCAACTGCCATGATCGGCTCAAGTAGAGCAGGGTTTGCTTTTCGAGCTGCTTCTTTAAAGGCCATCGATCCACAAATTTTGAATGCCATATCAGATGAATCCACTTCGTGATAGGAACCATCAAGCAGGGTTACCTTTACATCGACCATCGGATAACCTGCCATCACACCGCCGTCAACAGCTTCCCTCACTCCATTTCGGACTGCAGGAATATATTCGCGTGGAATGCGCCCACCCACAACTTCATCCACAAATTCAAATCCTTTGCCACGCTCGCTCGGCTCAGCTTTTAAAACAACGTGAGCATACTGACCACGACCACCAGACTGTTTCACATATTTCATTTCAGTTTCAGCAGAGCCGATAATAGTTTCACGATACGCCACTTGTGGTTTTCCCACATTCGCTTCCACATTGAATTCCCGCTTCATACGATCAACAATAATTTCTAAATGAAGCTCACCCATTCCTGAAAGAACTGTTTGCAAGGTTTCGTGATCCACATGCACTTTAAGAGAGGGGTCTTCAGAAGCAAGCTTCTGCAACGCTATGGAAAGTTTTTCTTCATCAGCTTTTGATTTTGGTTCCACCGCGATTGAAATAACAGGATCAGGAAAATTCATGGACTCCAGAACAATTTCATTTTTTTCATCACAAAGTGTATCGCCAGTCGTTGCTGTTTTCAAACCGACCGCAGCTGCAATATCTCCTGCCTGCACAAATTTGATTTCTTCTCGTTGATTTGCATGCATCCGCAAGAGTCGTCCAATACGTTCGCGTTTTCCTTTAGTTGAATTGTACACTTGCGTTCCCGATTCCAATTTTCCAGAATAAACGCGGAAAAATGCAAGTTGTCCGACATACGGATCAGTCATAATTTTAAATGCTAACGCAGAAAAAGGTTCGTCAGCAGAAGCTTTGCGAAGGAGCTTTACTTCCTCTTTCCCAGGCTGATGTCCTTCAATAGGAGGAACATCCAAAGGAGATGGAAGGTAATCAACAACAGCATCTAAAAGTTGTTGCACGCCTTTATTTTTAAATGCCGCGCCACAAAAAACAGGCGTCACCACCATCTTTAGAGTAGCTTTACGAGCGCAACGTTTAATCTCTTCCTTTGTAATATCGTGACTGTCTAAATATTTATGTAAAATTTCATCATCAACTTCCACCACCGCTTCAATTAATTTTTCACGAGCCGCCGTGGCTTCTTCTTTTATTTCTTCTGGAATCTCTTGAACTTCAAATTGAGAACCTTTGGCTTCATCTTTAAAAATGTACGCTTTTTCTTCAATGAGATCGATCACACCTTTAAATTGATCTTCAGCGCCGTAAGGTAACTGGAAAGGAATTGCATTCGTGACGAGGCGATCCTTCATCATCTCAATCACACGTGGGAAGTTCGCCCCAATGCGATCCATCTTATTTACAAAGGCAATTTTTGGAACTCCGTAGCGATTGGCTTGGCGCCATACGGTTTCAGATTGAGGCTCAACCCCAGCAACAGCGCAGAAAACACCGACGCATCCATCAAGCACACGAAGACTACGTTCTACTTCGATCGTAAAATCAACGTGGCCCGGGGTATCAATAATATTGATTTGAGTTCCCTGCCAATTGCAGGTTGTGGCAGCAGAGGTAATCGTAATTCCACGCTCTTGCTCTTGCACCATCCAGTCCATGACCGCAGTCCCTTCATGGACTTCACCAATTTTATAGGTAATGCCCGTGTAAAAGAGAATGCGCTCAGATACCGTTGTTTTTCCTGCATCGATATGAGCAACGATGCCAATATTCCGTAAGTTTTTAAGATCAACACTCGCCATATTTCACTACTCCAAAGCCTTTGTCAGGCTCTTCTTTTACACGGTTGTCAAAGAGCAAAAAAATTACCACTTATAATGAGCAAATGCCTTATTCGCCTCCGCCATTTTGTGAGTATCTTCGCGCTTCTTACAAGCAGCACCTTTATTTTCAAACGCCTCTAATATTTCTGCACTAAAACGTTGATCAAATGTTTGTTCTTTACGAGCACGCGCCGCCTGCACCAGCCAACGAAGACCAAGCGCCTCACGACGATCAGATCGAACCTCAACAGGAACCTGATACGTTGCGCCGCCAACGCGTCGCGAGCGAACTTCTACTTTTGGTTTGACATTGTCCAGAGCCTTCTTAAAGATCGTAATTGGGTCTTCACCCTTTTTCTGATGAATTACATCAAATGCTTTATAGACTCGGCTCTCTGCAACTGCTTTTTTCCCACCCCACATAATAGTATTGACGAGCTTTGCAATCACTCGATCATGAAATTTCGGATCAGGAATAATATCGCGTTTTAAACTTTTTCGTTTCTTACGAGGCATATTTTAATCCTTATTACTTCGGCCTTTTTGCACCGTACTTCGATCTACTTTGACGACGATTCTCAACCCCTGTTGTATCAAGAGTTCCGCGAACAATATGATAACGAACTCCCGGAAGATCTTTAACACGCCCACCGCGAACAAGCACCACAGAGTGTTCCTGTAAATTATGACCTTCGCCTGGAATGTATGCCGTAATTTCTTCACTATTTGTCAAACGAACACGAGCTACCTTACGAAGCGCGGAGTTTGGTTTCTTCGGAGTTGTAGTATAAACACGCGTACATACTCCTCGACGCTGCGGACAACGAGTAAGCGCAGGAGAAGCCGTCCGGATGCGCATCTTTTGTCGTCCCTGTTTGACTAACTGGTGAATCGTTGGCATTCTTTTTACTCCATAAAAAACAAGAAGTTAAATTCTTACACCGCATTCATCGGCAAAGTTTGCGGTTTTTAACAAAGCAGGCCTTTAAAGTCAAGAGAATCAGCTCCCTTGAAGCGCTTCATGAGACTGTATTTGCAATCCCTTGTCCATCCTCTGCTTTCTGCTCATGTGCATAGTTTTGAAGCCGTTCTTCTTCGACATCGTCAATAGCAAGTTTCATTTTTTTATACTGACGTAAGCCGGTTCCCGCAGGGATTAAGCGGCCCATAATAACGTTTTCCTTTAAACCGCGCAGACGATCGATTCGTCCTGCAATCGCTGCTTGCGTCAGAACCTTTGTGGTCTCCTGGAAAGAGGCCGCGGAAATAAAGCTATCGGTTGAAAGTGAGGCTTTCGTAATTCCCAAAAGAAGCGGTTCTGCAATCGCAGGCTTCTTTTTTTCTTTCTGAATACGCGCTTTAAAATCTTCGAACTCCTGCTTTTCAACTTGCTCATCCGCAAGCCACTCAGAATCGCCCGGATCAATAATGCGAACACGTCGGAGCATTTGACGCACAATCGCTTCGATATGTTTGTCATTTATTTTTACACCCTGCAACCGATACACCTCTTGAATTTCATCGACCAAATATTTTGCGAGTTTTTTCACCCCCAGCACCGCAAGAATATCATGGGGATTGGTGGAACCATCCATGAGCGGCTCACCCGCTTCAACGCGATCTCCCTCATGAACCGAAATATGTTTTCCTTTTGGAATCAAATATTCTTTTGGCTCACCTACATCTGAAGTGACAACAACGCGACGTTTTCCTTTGAGATCCTTTCCAAAAGAAACGACGCCATCAATTTCACTAATCACGGCGTGTTCTTTTGGTTTGCGCGCTTCAAAAAGTTCAGCAACGCGTGGAAGACCTCCCGTAATATCTTTCGTTTTTGTTGTTTCGCGTGGGATTTTTGCAAGTGTATCTCCTGCCTGCACATGATCGCCATCCGTAATCGACAGGTTTGCTCCAACAGGCATGAGGTAATTTGCAAGTCGAGCATCCGTAATCGTAATGATTTCACCTTTTTCATTTTCGATCGAGATACGAGGACGACTTGTAGGATCTTTTGAGGTGATGATCACTTTACGCGAAAGGCCCGTCACTTCATCGACTTGATCCACAACTGTTAATCCTTCAGCAATATCTCCAAAACGAACAGTCCCGCTGACTTCTGTCAGAAGTGGAACGGTATAAGGATCCCACTCAGCAACAAGTCCACCTGCCTTCACGGTGTCTCCTTCACTCACACGAAGAAGAGCGCCATAAGGGACTTTATATCGCTCGCGCTCGCGACCGGCTTCATCTGAAATAATAAGTTCACCGTTACGATTCATGACCGTGGGATGTCCGGATGAATTTTTCACTACCTTAATATTTTGAAGTTTCACGATACCTTCATGACGAACTTCAATCGATGATTGCTCAACACGTCGAGATGCAGTTCCCCCGATATGGAACGTTCTCATTGTGAGCTGCGTTCCAGGTTCACCGATTGATTGAGCTGCAATAACTCCAACCGCCTCTCCAATATTGACAAGATGTCCACGTGCCAGATCACGGCCATAACATTTCTGACAAACACCGTGGAGACTTTGGCAAGTAAGCACAGAGCGAACGAGAACTTTTTCAAGACCAGATTCTTCGATCACCGCAACAAGCTCTTCTGTAATTTCAGCTGCCGCTGGAACAAGCACTTCATCAGAATATGGATCACGCACATCTTCAAGCGCAACTCGACCAAGAATACGATCGCCGAGTGGTTCAATAATTTCACCGGCTTCAACAAGCGCATCCATTTCAATACCGTCGAGACTCCCGCAATCAAACTCAGTAATCGTACAATCTTGAGCCACGTCTACCAAACGACGCGTCAGGTATCCGGAGTTCGCTGTTTTCAAAGCAGTATCGGCCAGACCTTTTCGCGCACCGTGGGTAGAAATAAAATATTGAAGAACATTTAAGCCTTCGCGGAAATTTGCAGTAATAGGAGTTTCAATAATTTCACCTGAAGGCTTTGCCATCAGACCACGCATCCCCGCGAGCTGACGTGTTTGCTGAACACTGCCACGCGCTCCAGAATCAGCCATAATAAAAATGGGGTTGAAACTGAGCTGCGTTTTCACTTCGCCTGTCTTTGTGATGACCGTTTCAGTACTAATGGTTTCAGTCATACGCGCAGAAATATGTTCTGTAATCTCTGCCCAAATATCGACCACTTTATTATATTTTTCACCCGCAGTAATAAGACCTTCTGTATATTGTTGCTCCACTTTGCGAACTTCTTCAAAAGCTTTTGCTAAAATCTCCGCCTTTGCTTCTGGAATTTTCATGTCATCGAGACAAATAGAGATACCGGCCTTTGTCGCATGATGAAATCCAAGTGTGCGCAGATGATCGCATAACAGAACTGTTTCTTTATCGCGATAGTGACGATAACAATCATCGATAAGTTCAGCTACCGCTTTTTTGTCCATGACTTTATTGACGCGATCAAAGGGAATTTGTGGAATCTTTTCAAAAAGTAAAACACGTCCCGTTGTTGTTTCAATACGCTTCCCATGAATGCGGACCGTGATGCGAGCTTGCAAATCTACTTCTTCCATAGAGTAAGCGATACTGACTTCTTCAGGATCAGAGAAAAGACGTCCTTCTCCCTTTGCGGCAATGCGCTCGCGCGTCATGTAATAAAGTCCAAGCACCATATCTTGGGTCGGAACAATAATCGGCTTTCCACTCGCAGGCGAAAGAATATTGTTTGTTGAAAGAAGAAGAACGCGAGCTTCAATTTGTGCTTCGACGGAAAGTGGAACGTGAACCGCCATTTGATCACCGTCAAAGTCGGCATTAAATGCCACACACACCAGAGGATGAAGTTGAATCGCCTTCCCTTCAATCAGCACTGGTTCAAAAGCTTGCATCCCAAGCCGGTGAAGTGTTGGAGCACGATTTAAAATGACCGGATGTTCCTTAATCACTTCGTCAAGCGCATCCCAGACTTCCGGAGTTTCGTTTTCCACAAGTCGTTTTGCACTCTTAATCGTTGTGGCCAGTCCCTTCTCTTCCAGCTTCTGAAAAATAAACGGTTTGAAGAGTTCAAGCGCCATGGCTTTGGGAAGACCGCACTGATGCAAGCGAAGCTCAGGACCAATGACGATAACAGAACGACCAGAATAATCGACACGCTTTCCAAGAAGATTTTGACGGAAGCGTCCCTGCTTTCCTTTGAGCATGTCAGAAAGCGAACGAAGCGGACGATGATTTGGTCCAACAAAAGGACGCGAACGTCGACCATTATCAAACAGAGCATCGACAGCTTCCTGAAGCATTCTCTTTTCATTTCTCACAATGATATCAGGAGCTGAAAGTTCCATGAGTCGTTTCAACCGATTGTTTCGATTGATCACGCGACGATAAAGATCATTGAGATCCGATGTCGCAAAACGGCCCCCATCCAGCGGAACAAGAGGACGAAGATCAGGCGGAATAACCGGAACCACTGAGAGCACCAACCACTCAGGTCGATTTCCAGCCTCATGCAACTGCTCCACCAACTTCAAACGACGAGAAAGTTTCTTGGAAGCCGCTTCTGATGTTGCTTCTTTCAGTTCTTCACGAAGCTTCGTGGATAATTCTTCGAGATCCATTTTAGCTAACAGCTCACGAACAGCTTCTCCCCCCATACCGACACGAAAATCAGAACCGAACTCTTCAATCGCTTGTTGATAGCCATCTTCTGTGAAAACATCTCCTTCATTCAGACCCGTTTTCCCAGGATCAAGCACCACATAACTTTCACAGTACAGCACTCTCTCCACATCTTTGAGCGCCATATTGAGCATAGTTGAAATACGCGAGGGCAAACTTTTTAAGAACCAAATATGAGCAACAGAAGTCGCTAACGTAATATGGCCCATGCGCTCGCGACGCACTTTGCTCTGAATGACTTCGACACCGCACTTTTCGCAAACAATACCACGATGCTTCATTCGTTTGTATTTTCCGCAATTACACTCATAGTCTTTAACAGGACCAAAGATTTTGGCGCAGAAAAGGCCATCCCGCTCAGGCTTGAAGGTACGGTAGTTAATGGTTTCTGGTTTTTTTACTTCACCATGCGACCATTGGCGAATTTTTTCCGGACTCGCTATTTTAATGCGGATACCATCAAATGAAAGCGGATCTTTTGGTTTTTCAAAAAAATAATGACTTTCCATATTTTTAACCTCGTTTTTTAGGATGCTTCTGCTTCAATGAGCTCAATATCTAAGCAAAGCGCCTGAAGTTCCTTCATCAATACATGGAATGATTCTGGAAGTCCTGGTTCTAAGCTTTTTTCTCCCTTCACGATCGCTTCATACATACGCGTACGTCCAACAACGTCATCTGATTTGACCGTTAAAAATTCTTGCAGCGCGTAGGCTGCGCCATAAGCTTCCATGGCCCATACTTCCATTTCTCCTAATCGCTGCCCACCGAACTGAGCTTTTCCACCAAGTGGCTGCTGTGTGACAAGTGAATAAGGTCCAATGGAACGCGCGTGAATTTTCTCATCAACGAGATGGTGGAGTTTGAGCATGTACATAACACCAATGGTGACTGAGGTATCAAACGCTTCTCCGGTTCGGCCATCAAAAAGAATGGTCTGTCCAGAACGTGAAAGCCCAGCTTCATCAAGCAATTCTTTTACTTCAACTTCCGTTGCACCATCAAAAACACGAGTTTCAACGGGAACACCAACTTGTAATTGACGACAAAGCTCGACGATTTCTTCTTTCTTTGCTTTTTCCAAATATTCATCAACACTTGGTGAGTTGTAAATTTTCTTCAATCGCTTTTTCAGATCTTCAACAGATTGATCTTGTTCAAGCAATCTTTGAATTTCTTCGCCAAGACCATAAGCAGCCCAACCAAGATGAGTTTCTAGAATTTGACCAACGTTCATTCGAGAAGGAACGCCAAGCGGATTGAGCACTAAGTCAACCGGGCGTCCATCTGCGGTGTAAGGAAGATCTTCTTCTGCCACAATGCGCGAAATGACACCTTTGTTTCCGTGTCGCCCTGCCATTTTATCACCCACAGCAAGTTTTCGTTTAATCGCGACATAAACTTTCACCATCTTAATCACGCCTGGCGGAAGCTCATCACCTTTTGAGAGTCTTCCCAGCTTTTGATCGTACATCATGCGAATCAAGTCTGCTTGTTCCGCAGCGCGCTCAAGCATTTCGGAGAAATGAGTTTCAATCGCATCATCAGCATCTGTGGAAAGATCAGACCAATCTTCAAAGGGAACGTGCATCAATCCTTCTGCAGTCACGGCATCACCTTTTGAGAAAACAACATCGCCTTTTGTCCCTTCCACTTTGGAGGTAAGCTTGGATCCTTTGAGAACTTGCTCAATGCGTTTTGCAGCGCTTTCGTAGATTCCTTTTAATTCCGCATTCAAATCTTTCTTGATGCGATCAGCTTCTTCACCTTGAATCTCTTTTGCGCGTTCATCCAAATCAATCCCTTCGCGCGAAAAGACCTGGGCGCTGATGACAATACCACTGACTCCCGGCGGAACACGGAGGCTTGTGTCTTTCACGTCGCCCGCCTTTTCACCGAAGATAGCGCGCAGCAATCGCTCTTCCGGAGAAAGTTGCGTCTCTCCTTTTGGCGTTACTTTTCCAATAAGAATGTCACCGGGTTTTACTTCAGCTCCGATACGGATAATTCCCGATTCATCAAGATCTTTCAGAGCTTCTTCGCCGACGTTCGGAATATCTCGCGTTATTTCTTCTTTCCCGAGTTTCGTATCGCGCGCGGCACATTCAAATTCTTCAATATGAATAGAAGTAAAATAATCTTCTTTGAGCATTCGTTCGCTAATAAGAATCGAATCTTCAAAATTATAACCAGCCCAAGGCATGAACGCGACAAGAACATTTTGTCCGAGCGCAAGCTCTCCCTGATCGGTTGCCGGACCGTCAGCAACAACATCTCCTCTTTTAATGCGATCCCCTTTTTTGACGATCGGTTTTTGCGTAATGCATGTACTTTGATTGGAACGCTGATATTTGATCAAATTATAAATATCGACATCAGAACTGAACTCCCCCTTTGATCCTTTTTCAGCTCGAATCACAATTCGATTTGCATCGACTTCAGTGACAATTCCATCGCGCTTTGCAACCGCTGTTACCCCAGAATCTCTCGCAAGAACAAGCTCAAGTCCCGTACCTACCAAAGGTGCAGTGGTACGAATCAGAGGAACCGCTTGGCGTTGCATGTTCGAACCCATGAGAGCACGATTTGCATCGTCATGTTCAAGAAAAGGAATCAGCGCTGCAGCAACTGAGACGAGCTGCTGAGGAGCAACGTCCATGAGCGTCACCTGATCACGGTCAGCTAAAACAAATTCTCCATGAACCCGACTTTGAACTTGTTCAGTAAGAATATTTCCATTTTTATCCAACTTCGCGTTTGCTTGCGCAATCACTTGAGCGCTCTCTTCAAGCGCTGAGCAATAAACAACTTCATCCGTTGCTCGACCCTTCATCACTTTTCGATAAGGCGTTTCAATAAAACCGAAATCATTGATACGCGCATACACCGAAAGAGAAGCGATCAATCCAATATTTGGACCTTCTGGCGTTTCAATCGGACAGATACGACCATAATGGGTTGTGTGAACGTCACGCACTTCAAACCCAGCACGTTCACGTGTAAGTCCACCAGGTCCAAGAGCTGAAAGACGACGCTTATGCGTTACTTCCGAAAGCGGATTCGTCTGATCCATAAATTGAGAAAGTTGACTGGAACCAAAAAATTCTTTGATCACTGCTGAAACCGGTTTTGAATTAATTAAATCATGGGGCATGAGCGTTTCGACATCTTGCAAACTCATGCGCTCCTTGATCGCGCGCTCCATACGGACAAGTCCGACACGATATTGATTTTCAAGAAGCTCACCGACCAAACGCACGCGACGATTTCCGAGATGATCGATATCATCGATCTCTCCCTCACCATCTTTAAGTTTCAAGAGATATCGCACCGTTTCCACAATATCTTCTTTACGCAATGTCCCTACTTCAAGGGGAATATCGAGACGGAACTTATAGTTAAGCTTGAGGCGTCCCACTTTTGAAAGATCATAACGTTCTGGATTAAAGAAAAGATTTTCAAAAAATGTATTTGAAGCTTCAGGTGTCGCAGGATCACCAGGACGTAAACGTTTATAGATTTCAATGCGAGCTTCTTCTTGCGAGGTAACTTTGTCACTGAGTAAGGTATTCCGTAAGTAACTTCCAACGTTGAGTTCATCAATATAGAGCAGTTCAAATGTTGTAATTTTTCTTTTCTGAATTGCTTCAAATGCAGCTTCGGTCATCACTTCATTCGTGGCAAGGACCACTTCGCCTGTCTTCGGATCGACAATATCATGAGCAACGACTTTTCCATCAATATCTTCAAACTCAAGAGGAATACGAAAGTCTTTGAGTTTTCGGATTTCATCAATAATGGGCTTACGAAACTTTTTCCCTTTTTTCACGAAGACCTCTCCAGTTTTTGGATGCTTCATATCTTTGGAGGGTCGTTGATAAGGGAGGAGTTCGAGCACTGGAGTTTTAGAAATCTTTGAACCTTCAAGTGTTATTTTTTCCGCAGTGTAAAACATATTGAGCAATTCTTCTGGAGTGTATCCAATTGATCGAAGAAGAATGGTTGCCGGAATTTTTCGACGACGATCAATCCGCACGTAGAGCAAATCCTTTGAGTCGAACTCAAAGTCGAGCCACGCGCCACGATAAGGAATCATGCGAGCGGAGAAGAGAAGTTTTCCGGATGCGTGTGTTTTTCCTTTGTCATGCTCAAAGAAAACACCTGGACTTCGATGAAGCTGACTGACAATGACACGTTCTGTTCCATTGACAATAAACGTTCCAAATTCTGTCATAACTGGAACTTCACCAAAATAGACTTCCTGTTCTTTGACATCGCGAATGCTTTGTGCACCGGTATTCTCATCAACATCCCACACAATAAGACGAACTAAAACACGCATAGGAGCTGCATAGGTCATGCCTCTATTTCGACACTCCTGTTCATCATATTTTGGCGCGTCAATCTCATAACCCACAAACTCAAGCGAAGCTGTTTGATTAAACCCCTTAATAGGAAATACACTTTTGAAGACCCCTTGAAGCCCAATATCTTGCCGTTCCGCGGAACGAGTCTCTTTTTGAAGAAACTGAGAAAAAGATCTCTTTTGAAGTTCAATGAGGGGTGGGATTTCAATGACTGGCTTTACTTTCGCAAAACTTTTTCGAATACGACGAACAGGATTTGTTGCCATAAGCACTCCTTAAACGTGCGTTAAATTTTTAAAGAGAAAAATGCCTGAAACGTCCAGCTTCCACTTCTTAAACAAAGAGAAGCTGGATCGTCCATGCATTTCACCTTCTTCAATAATGCGTTATTTCAAAACAACTTTTGCACCAGCAGCTTCAAGTTTTTTCTTGAGCTCGTTTGCTTCATCTTTTGAGATTCCCTCTTTCAAGGTCTTGGGAGTCTTTTCTGATGCTGCTTCAACAAGATCCTTGGCTTCTTTGAGGCCTAGGGATGTTGCACCACGAACTTCTTTAATCACGTTAATTTTGTTCGTTCCCGAATCAGTCAAAACAACCGTGAACTCGGTTTTTTCTTCAGCTGCTTCTGCGCCTGCACCTGGTGCAGCGGCGGCAGCAACTGGAGCGGCAGCAGAGACACCAAAGGTTTCCTCAAGCTCCTTCACAAGCTCTGCCACTTCCATCAAGCTCATTTTTTTAAGTGATTCGACGATTTCTGTTTTTCCTACTGTCATACAACCTCCTTAAGGTCGCACCCCAATCAACAAAGTACACAGTGTTACTTCTGAGTGGGCCTCCCCAAATCTTGTTGGGGGAATTAAGTGCAATAGTTTATGTTTTTGTTTCCTTTATTGCATTGATTACTTGCACTAACTTGCGAGGAACAGCGGAAAGAACGCCAACGAAGTTCGACGGCGGAGCTTTCAGAGAACCAAGCATCTTTGCGAAGAGTTCAGGTTTCGATGGAAGCGTTGCAAGGAGTTTGAGATCATTGATGCTGATCTCTTTTCCATCAACTCTGCCACCACGAAGTTCAAAAAGTTCATTGTCTTTTGCAAAATTGACAAACACTTTTGCAAGCGCTGCTGGATCTCCTTCAGAACAAGCAACAGCAGTAGGGCCATTAATCAATGAAGAATATTGATCAAGCCCTTTTTCCTGCAACGCTCGTTTTGCCAAACGATTCTTCAGAACTTGCATTGTCGATTGTTCGGATCGGAGTTTCGAACGAAGTGTTGTCATTTGCAACACTTTCAACCCTCGATACCCTGCAAAGAGAAATGTTTTCGCTTTCTCAAATCGCGCTGTCAGTCCCTTAATATGATGTTCTTTTTCTGTACGATTCACGATGTTCTCCTTCGTTACTGAACAATAACAGTTTCAGGATCAATAAAAACTCCTGGGGTCATCGTTCCCGAGATAGAAATCACTTGAAGATATGTTCCTTTTGAGCTCGCAGGCTTTGCTTTCACCACTGCTTCAATCAGGGTTGAAATATTTTCTTTCAATTTCTGCCGACCAAAAGAACGTTTCCCCACTGGAGCATGCACAATGCCAGCTTTGTCTGTTCGAAATTCGACTTTTCCCGCTTTTGTCTCTTGGATGGCTTTCACAAGATCATTCGTCACTGTACCGAGCTTTGGATTTGGCATCAATCCACGAGGGCCCAAAACTTTTCCAAGCTTACCAACGAGTCCCATCATATCTGGAGTTGCAATCGTTGTATCAAACTCAAGCCATCCACCTTGAATTTTCTGAACCAGATCATCACTGCCAACAATATCAGCGCCAGCATCTTCAGCTTCTTTTACTTTTTCAGCTTTTGCAAAAACAGCAACGCGAACTTTCTTTCCTGTCCCATTGGGAAGGCCAACAGCTCCGCGAATAACCTGATCTGACTGCTTTGCATCAATTCCAAGACGAAGCGCCACATCGACAGACTCATCAAACTTTGCTTTTGAAAAACTCTCCAAAATCTCAAGCGCCTGATCAAGAGAATAACGTTTTTCTGGATCTACCTTTTTTCGGTCTTCTTGATATTTTTTTTTCTTTCCCATCATTTCTCCTTGTCCCCCACAATATTTTGGGGGGACTGTTGTCCAAACGTGATGTTGTTGCATCACTCCAACAGTTTCATTTTAAACAACTTCAATTCCCATATTCCTTGCTGTTCCTTCAATCGTTCGGATAGCAGCCTCGAGCGAATCACAGTTCAAATCAGGAAGTTTAATCTTTGCAATTTCTGCAACCTGCGCTCGAGTTACTTTTCCCACCTTATCTTTATTTGGAGTCGCTGAACCCTTTTGGATTTTCGCAGCCTGTTTCAATAAAAAAGATGCGGGCGGTGTTTTCAATTCAAAGGTAAAGGAACGATCTTGATAAACAGTAATAATGACAGGAATAATCGTTCCTGCTTGTTTTTGTGTTTTTGCATTAAACTGTTTACAAAATTCCATAATATTCACACCGTGCTGACCAAGCGCTGGGCCCACCGGAGGAGCTGGGTTTGCCTGACCTGCAGGACATTGCAGTTTAATTTGTGCTGTTATTTTTTTTGCCATAAATCCTCTCTTATGCCTCTTCTACTTTTTCAACTTCGGTAAAATCGAGCTCGATCGGAGTTGATCGACCAAAAATACTTACTAAAACACGGAGTTTTCCTTTATCTTCATTCACCATATCCACCATCCCTGTGAAGGTCGCAAAGGGCCCCCCTGTTACTCGAACATTTTCTCCCTTTTCAAATTCAATTTTCGTTTTCGGCTTCAGCGTTCCTTCTTGAATTTGATTTGTAATTCGCTTGACCTCTTCTTCAGGAACAATTGGAGGGCGCTTTGATCCTCCCACAAAACCGGTTACTTTCGGCGTTCCTTTCACTACATGCCAAGTGATATCATTCAACTCCATGCGAATTAAAATATAGCCAGGGAAAAATTGCTTCTTTATCGTGCGCTTTGTCCCCTTTTTCACTTCGACCACATTTTCTGTAGGAATAAGAATTTCTTCAAACAATCCATCAAGCTTATGCTGCCGAATTCGCTCGAGAAGCGCTGTCTTCGCTTTTTCTTCGTATCCTGAATATGTATGAACGACGTACCAATGCTTCGCCATTTCGATCTCACCTCTCTCAATGATAAAAGAAATTGACAACCGTTCCCCAAAGCGCATCAAAAGCAAAAAGAATGAGAGCAGCAATCCCCACAAGAATTGAGACAATGCCTGTTGAAAGGATTGTTTCTTTTCGGTTGGGCCATGTTATTTTTTCTAACTCTTGAATCACCTCCGACAAAAAAATATTTACCTTTTGATGTTTCATCAACACAATAAAAGCAATCAAACCACAAAGAATTCCCAAAAGGTCATGAGGCGCAATGACCCAATCAGAAAATTTTGGCAGTTTAAACCAAAACCAAAGAGTTTCAAAAAAATGAGAAAGAACAAGTCCCGCAATCAAAGCAGCTAATAAAAAAATGAAGCTCAGAAGTTTTTTCTTCATATATTAATTTTTCTGTCCTTCAATAATTCCCATTCTTTTGCTTTAAGAAGCTGCAGGGGAGACAGGCATCGAACCTGCAACCCCCGGTTTTGGAGACCGGTGCTCTGCCAATTGAGCTACTCCCCTAAAATTTTGCGCCGGCAAAATTTTCCCGAAGAACGAAAAACGTGAACGACATGGCGCAAAATTCGTTCTTCGTTTTTCGATCACGTTCTTTGAACATCACTTCGTTTCCTTATGTGCTGTACGTCTCCGACAAAATGGACAATATTTTTTAATTTCAAGACGCTCTGTTGTCTTGCTTTTATTTTTTGTGGTCGAATAATTTCGTCGCTTACATTCGCCACACGCTAATTGAATAATAATACGCATACGCACATCCTCTTTAAGTTAAGCAATAATATCGGTAACGACACCAGCGCCGACGGTACGACCACCTTCTCTCACCGCAAATCTCACTTCCTTCTCAAGCGCTATCGGACTGA
>MGRM01000026.1 GCA_001798185.1 Deltaproteobacteria bacterium RIFCSPHIGHO2_02_FULL_44_16
CGTCGACCAAAAAACAAGGGAGTTTGAGACGATAATCTAACAAAAGTGTTACCTATGTGCTTTTAAAAATCTGTTACCTATGTCCTTGGTTGCACATTGTTCAAAATGTGAAAAGTCAAGACTTGACCCCATGAGTGAGACCCCATGATTGATTAAACATTCTGGCCAGCGGCAAAACCGGACGACCAGGCCCACTGAAAATTGTAGCCGCCAAGCCAGCCTGTGACATCGACCACTTCCCCAATAAAAGAGAGACCTGGAACTTTTTTTGATTCCATGGTCTTTGAAGAAAGCTCGTTTGTATCCACACCGCCACGCGTTACCTCTGCTTTCGAATAACCAACTGTCGACGTCGGAAAAATTTTCCATGCTTTGAGCTGCTGCGCACAATCATCCAGGGCTCGATTCGAAGCACTGGCTAAAATCGTCATTTTTGGAAAATACTGTTCACAAAAGATTTCGCAAAAATGTTGTGGAAAAAATTCACGGAGAAGACTTTTTATCTCTGCATTTGGTCGTGCCTCCCTTTTTTCATACAACCATTTCTTAGCATCAATCTCTGGCAAGAGATCCATCGTCACTGCATCTCCCGAGTTCCAGTAAAGTGAGCCTTGTAGCGCAGCCGGGCCACTGAGTCCCACATGTGTAAACAGAATATTTTCGCGAAATGATGCGTGATCACAGGAGAGAGAAACATCCAGAGAGATCCCCGCCAACGCAGAAAAAGGCTTCCAGGCTTCTGAAGTAACACGAAAACCATCGAGAGCTGGAGAAAGAGATGTAACACGAAGTCCAAACTGTTTTGCCATGCGATAGCCAAAATCCGTGGCACCGATTTTAGGAATCGACAATCCACCGGTAGCAATCACAACACTTGCCACAGCATAGATTCCTTGACTTGTTTCCATGACGAAGCCGGCATGATCTTTTTTGAGAGATTTTACAAAAGTCCCCAACTGAAACGTGACTCCAGCTTCACAACATTCATTGACAAGCATCGAGACAATCTGTTTGGCGGAGATGTCACAGAAAAGCTGACCCAGCTTCTTTTCGTGATAGGAAATGCGGTGTTTTTCAACGAGCGCTATAAAATCTTGTGCTGTAAATTGTGAGAGTGCTGATTTACAAAAATGGGGGTTTTCAGAGACGTAATTTTCAGATGCAGCATTGATATTCGTAAAATTACATCGACCGCCACCTGAAATGAGAATTTTTGCGCCGATCTCTTGAGCATGATCAAGAAGCAGAACATTTCGTCCACACTTCCCCGCCTCAATCGCACACATGAGACCTGCAGCCCCTGCTCCAACAATGAGCACATCAATTTTTTTCATTGGGCGGCCACATCAAGGGGTCAAGTCTTGACTTTTTACTTTTCGATTGAGTCGCTCAACAATTTTGTTCAAAAAGTAAAAAGTCAAGACTTGACCCCATCCACAGGATGACAAAGAGAAATTACTTTACGCTGAGAAGTTCGACATCAAAAATAAGATTCGCATTCGGAGGAATGGCCCCGCCTGCACCACGTTCACCATAACCAAGCTTTGAAGGAATATAGAGAGTTCGCTTCCCACCGATCATCATCCCCGCAACTCCTTCGTCCCAACCTTGAATGACTTGACCGACCCCTAAAACGAAATCAAAGGGAGCGCCATGATCTACGGAGCTATCAAACTTCTTCCCCTTCTTGCCATTCTCATCCAGCCAACCCGTGTAATGGACGACCACTTTCTTCCCTTTTGCTGCTGCTGTCCCTGTTCCTGCCTTTTGATCCTCGTACTTCAATCCCGTTGCTGTTGTTACCATTTTTCCTCCTGCAAATGCTAAAAGTGGAATAAAAAGAGCTCCTGCAATAAGAATACGCTTCATACCGCCTCCTTTTTGGTGAAAATGACCAAAACGCTTTTAGCAGGTTGCTCAAGGAAGTTCAAATAAAAACACTTGCTTTTTTCAGGGGATAGACTACATACGCCTCGAATTATTAACGCTTGTAGTTTGTATCTGAATTCGAACAGGTGAAGTCATCACAGTAGAAATCGTTACACC
This sequence comes from Deltaproteobacteria bacterium RIFCSPHIGHO2_02_FULL_44_16, assembly GCA_001798185.1. NCBI lineage: Bacteria > Deltaproteobacteria > Deltaproteobacteria bacterium RIFCSPHIGHO2_02_FULL_44_16. Next base: position 2,047 of record MGRM01000026.1, read on the forward strand.
AAAGACTACAAGCACATTTAAGGAGGACAGTATGTCCAAGAAGAAAGGAACCGTAAAGTGGTTCAACAACAGTAAGGGTTTCGGTTTTATTACCCCAGATGATGGCGAAAAGGATCTTTTCGTCCACCACACCAGCATTTTAGCGGAAGGGTACAAATCCTTAGCTGAAGGCCAAAGAGTTGAATTCAACGTTGGCCGCGGTCCTAAAGGCGAAAACGCCACAGATGTTGTGGTTATCTAACTTTTGAAACCAGCATTCTGAAAGAAAAACCGTCAGGGCAAAACCCTGGCGGTTTTTTATTCCTCTTATGAAAAAAGCTCGAAACGAAAAAATTCGCAATATCGCCATTATTGCCCATGTCGATCATGGCAAAACGACTCTCGTCGATTTTATGTTGCGACAAAGTGGCACCTTTCGCACAAATCAAACCGTCAATGAACGCGTCATGGACAGCATGGATTTAGAGCGTGAGCGCGGTATTACCATTGCTTCCAAGAATTGCTCGGTGCAATGGAAAGGCGTAAAAATTAATATTATCGATACTCCGGGCCATTCTGATTTTGGAGGTGAAGTCGAACGTGGCCTCAAAATGGTGGATGGAGCAATTCTGCTTGTCGATGCTTCCGAAGGTCCCCTTCCCCAAACACGTTTTGTCCTTAAAAAAGCTCTGGAAGAGCATCTGAAAATCATTGTGGTCATCAATAAAATTGACCGCAAAGATGCACGTCCACAAGAAGTGCTCGATGAAATTTATAGTCTCTTTATTGATCTCGATGCGAATGATCATCAAATCGAGTTTCCGATTCTGTATGCCATCGGGCGCGATGGCATTGCGCAAAAAACGCTCGAGGATCGTGGCGAAAATTTAGAACTTCTTTTTGATACGATTGTCAGTGAAATTCCACCACCAAGCTATGATTCCGATGAACCCTTTCAAATGCTCGTCACGAATCTCTCTTACTCAGACTACCTCGGTCGTTTAGCCATTGGCCGCATCATGAATGGAAGAGTCGTTAAAAACGATCAACTCGCTTGTCTTGGAAGCGATGGAGCGCCTCGACGATTGAAAGTTTCGAGTCTTCAAACGTATGAAGGGATTCGTGTTCAAGAAGTCGATGCTGTTGAACCAGGCGACATTCTGATTCTTTCAGGTATAGAGCAGGTGGAAATTGGAGATACGATTTGCACGATTGAAACACCAAAAACCTTAAAGCGCATTGTGGTTGATGAACCGACCGTCTCCATGAAATTTATGATCAACACTTCTCCTCTTGCTGGTCTTGAGGGGAAAATTGTTCAATCCCGAAAAATTCGCGAACGCCTTCTCAAGGAAACACTTCATAATGTTGCGCTTCGTGTTGAAGATGCGGCAACGAGTGACAGCTTTATCGTTAAAGGTCGCGGCGAGTTTCAAATGGCCATTCTCATTGAAACGATGCGACGAGAAGGATTTGAACTGAGCGTTGGCCGTCCCGAAGTTATCCTCAAAGAAAAAGATGGCAAACAACTTGAACCCATCGAGCATCTCTTTATCGATATTCAGGAAGAAGATACGGGAATTATCACCGAAAAAATTTCTCGTCGCCTTGGGCGTATGCTCAACATGGTGAACCATGGCACCGGACGTGTCAGGCTTGAATTTTCAATTCCTTCACGTGGTCTTATTGGATATCGAAATGAATTTTTGACCGACACCAAAGGTACAGGATTGATGAATTCCTATATTGAAGGTTACGAACCGTATCGCGGTGAAATCAAGAGTCGTGTTTTGGGATCGCTTGTTTGTGATCGTGCTGGCAAAACCGTTCCTTACGCTCTTTTTCATTTAGAACCACGAGGGATTCTTTTTGTAGAATCAGGAATGCCTGTTTATGAAGGGATGATTGTAGGAGAGCACAATCGTCAGCAGGACTTGAATGTGAATGCATGCAAAGAGAAAAAGCTGACGAATATGCGTGCAGCAGGTCGAGATGAAAATATTCTTTTAAGTCCAGTCACTCCCATCACTCTCGAGCGAGCCATCACGTTTATTCGCGATGATGAACAGGTTGAAGTCACTCCTCAAAGCATTCGCTTAAGAAAAAATATTCTTTTGCAACAACAGCGTAAATAATTTTGATATTTTTTCATCTTTGCACTATGTAAAGAGAGAAAAAACAACAAGGAGATCAAATTAAAATCATGAAAGACGTCATCACCCAAGAACGCGCTTTCTTTTTTCTTCTTCTTTTCCTGTTCGTCATTGGTATTTTGATTATTTCTCCCTTTTTAGAAGCTATTCTTTTAAGCATCGTTTTTGCTGTGCTTTTTTATCCTCTTCATGAAAAATATCTGCAATGGACATCGGGAAGAAAGAATATTGCCTCCCTTCTTTCCACTGCTTCCTTTCTGATTATACTTATTATCCCCATCTCCATTTTACTGCACTTAACGGCCGTCCAGCTTTCCCATATCCTTGTAACTCAAACGCAAACACAGGAACCAAGTTTATCTGAATCCGTTTTTTATTTTCAGAAAAAGATGATCGTCGGCGCAAAAAAAATTGAATCCCTTTTAGGAATGCAATTTAATTTGGTTCCTCTTATTAAAGAAAGAACACACCAACTTACCCAAGTTTTTGCAAAACACATTCTGGCAATCATATCTGGGATGGCAAATGTGGCCTTAGATTTTTTTGTGATGATGATGCTTTTATTTTATTTTTTTCGACAAGGACCTGAGTTTTTGAGCAAGGGAATCCATCTCTCTCCTCTGAAGGATCGATATGGGAAAAAATTAACAGATGAAATCAAAATCACTATTAAAGGAGTTTTTTATGGAAGTTTTTTCGTCGGTTTTCTTCAAGCAACCTTCGCCAGCATTGGGTATTATTTCGCTCACGTGGAAAATTATTTATTTTGGGGAATTATTACCTTTATTGCTTCCTTTCTTCCCACCATTGGCACTGCCCTTGTCATTATTCCCTTAAGCTTCGCTCTTCTTTTTCAAGGACATGTCAAACATGCCATTTTTCTCATTGCTTATGGAACGTTGATTGTTGCAACCCTTGATAATTTACTCAGACCATTTCTCATTCATAGTCATGTGCATCCGGTTATTCTTTTGCTTGGCATTGTCGGAGGCATTACGCTTTTTGGTCCTCTTGGGTTACTTTTAGGACCCATAATTATGGCAACTCTTATTGCCGCTCTTCGTATCTACGCTCATGATTTCTCTGGGGTGGTTTCCACATCATGACCGAAGAAAGAATAAGATTGATAAAAGTCTCTAACATCATCAGCTTCAAATAAGGTTTCTTTTTTGAAACTTTCATTTCTTTTTTTTGCCTCGCTCTGCTGGTGATTAAAAACGTGGACAACGCTGTCCCAACAGTGCTTGTCCATGGATGTTCTTGAACCAAGCCGTTCACATTCAAAGCACTTCGGAAGTATGAAGCCAAAACATGAAAATCTTGTTTTAGCTGCGCTTTACTGGCCTCACATTGGTGCATCAAAGTTTTTTGATTTGTTTTGTGCATTTTAATTTCCGCGTCCAAAAAAAATACCTAAAAAGAAAACTACCGAATGTTAACCAAAAAAGACCGGAAAGAAATGAAGCAAGCCAAACCTGAATATTAAAAAATGAAACAAGACCAAAAACGATTCCATATGAAAGAAACATGACACCCATTAAAAGAGTAACCAGAGAAGAGATAGCAACAAGTACCGAAAGAAGAGATTGAAAAATAAAACTCTTAAAAGAAAACTTTGCGAGATCTACACGTGCTCGGAGATAATCTAAAACATGAAGAGCAACCTCGCGTAGCTGTTCTAGAATCTGGGATGCTTCCGCTATATTCTCCTCTGTTTTTCTTTGATGCGAGGATGACGCAGGAGAAGACGTGTCCTCAGATTTCATCTACGTCTCCACAATGCTCCTAAGACGAGACCAATTCCCGCAGCAATAAGGAGTGACTTCACCGGGTTTTCTCGGATGTGGCCCTCCATGTTTTTTTCCAATCTTCGCGCACCTTGAATTCCTTCACGATAATATCCTTTTGCATTCTCACCCAAAAATTCCATGGTTTCACTTGCGAGTTCTTTTGTTATTTTTCCCATCTCCTGCACATTGTGACCAATAGCAGCAGCCTTTTCCCGTAGATCCGTACTGTGTTGTGAAAAATCTGATCCTCTGAACTGCTGAGCCTTGTCTTGAGTCTTATCTGATGTTTTTTCTTGTTGTCCCATAAGAGACCTCCTTGAAAGGAAAAAGTGAAATTCGTATTTCAATAACTAATCCTGATTTCGATTACAGTCAAGCATTCCACAACATATTATACCCTTCCCTCTTTCAAAACAGTGGCTTACGCCATGAGGGAATAAACAATGAAAGAATAAAAAGTATCAGAAAAATAAAGAAAAGAATTTTTGCGATACCCATGGCACTTGCTGCGATACCGGTAAAACCAAAGACAGCGGCAATGATCGCAATGACAAAAAAGATAACGGCCCATGATAACATAATGGATCACCTCCTTTGATTGTTACAAACCAAACACTCTATTTTCAGAAAAATTACAAGCTGAAAAAATAAAACGTTTTTCAAAAATCAACAATATGAACGACTTAGGGCGTGTCCTCATTTTGAGCGTAACTATTTGAAACAAAAGAAATCTCGACTATTTGTCATCCCCGCATGCTTAAAGCGGGGATCTCCTTCAAACACTGGAGATTCCCGCCTTCGCGGGAATGACATTTTACCAAATGAGGACACGCCCTAGAAAATAAAAAAAATAATTTTTTATTTTCGTTCGTTGAGACAAGATATTGAAGTTTTTTACAGAAAAGGGAAGTAGATTGCTGTATTTCAATCAATTTGAGTCTGTGAGTTGAGTTGCATATAGGTTTCAAGAACTTTCTTTTGATACCCGCCGTAAGGGACACCACGTTTTCCATAATTTTTTGCAACTGATGTAGGACCGCGATTATACGCCATTAAGGCTTTGCTCAAATCTCCATGAAATCGTGTCAGCAATTCGGTCAGATAATGAACTCCGACATGAATGTTAAAGGAGATATTATGTTGAAGCTCTTTTTCTCTGCTGGGATCAATACCGAGTTCATCGGCGATATCTTCCACCACAATCGATTTTACCTGCATAAGCCCCATCGCTCCACGATGCGAACGAGCAGATGTGCGAAAATGACTTTCCACTTTCATCATCGCCAGGATTAAAACTGGATCAATATCGTAGTCTTGTGAAAGCTGAAAAACCGTCTCCGCAATTTCATTGCGCGTCATTTGATCTAAGAAAATAGCTTCTTCGTGGAGAATAGAATCTATTTTCCACTGAAGACTTTGCTTTTGAAGTGCAACTCCAAATGCAATGCCAAGGGCGCACAACCAAATAAAGGAGGTATAGGTAAAGAGACGTTTCATACCTCCTCACCAAAGCAATTTTCATACCCTTTGTAGGCACAATATAACCCATTAATATATATAAGTTTTTTTCTACCCAGGCTTTTGTTCTTGGGGAGAGCGTCCCCCAGACATTCAGGCTTTTTGAAGTCGATGGAGAACAATTCGGAAAATCATGGGGAGCATTGAAATAAAAATAATACCGAGAATAACAAACTCAAAATGTTTTTTCATCACCGGAATATTCCCGAAATAAAATCCTAAGAGGAGAAAAGAAAGCACCCATACGATTCCGCCCGTAATATTAAAAAGTGCAAAGCGTGGATAATGCATTTTTCCGATCCCCGCTACAAAAGGAGCAAAGGTGCGGAAGATGGGAAGGAAACGCGCAAAAATAATGGTTTTGCCGCCATGACGATCATAAAACTGTTGCGTGGAGATCAAATGTTTTTTGTTGAGCCAACGACTTTTTTCACTTCGAAAGATGCGAGGACCAATGCGAGAACCGATCATATAATTGACCGCGTCACCGAAGATGGCAGCGGCAATGAGAACCATAAGTAATACGGATAATTTTAAAACGGTTTGATCCGTAGCAGCCAAAGCTCCAAGCGTAAAAAGAAGAGAATCTCCAGGCAAGAAAGGAGTGACGACGAGTCCTGTTTCGCAGAAAAGAATCAAAAAAAGAATGACATAAATCCAAAGACCAAAAAATGAAATCCAGGTATTGAGATGAACATCGAGATGGAAAAAAATCTCGATAACATGCTGAAAGAAATGAAGAATAGTTTCAAACAGATAAGCCTCTTTCTGGGTCAAAAGAACCACAGTGTTAAAACTTATTTCTCAATAAAATTCAATGGGAACAAAAAGTATTTCTTATTTCTTAGATAAGATCATCGTGGAAACTCTTTGAAATAATAAAGCATTTTGACAATTTGGTTTTGAGAAAAAAATCTGTAGAATGCTGTTTATAACAAGGGGGAACTTATGAATCGCAGAACTTTTATACATTCTAGTCTTCGTATCTGGTCGTTATGCGCAATGCTTCTTACGTATGGTTGCGGCAACGAAAATAGTACCAGCACGGGTTCAGGAACCGCGCTTGAACTCGCTGAAAAAGTGAGTGTCGTTGATGCCTCGAGCACTCTTGCTGGTTCAGGATCGCTCTCCAAAGCGCTTGTGAGGCTTGCAAAAACAAATCCTCCAAATGCCACAGCGACATCGGAATGGTCTACTGACGAGACACAAAAATTTGTCGCAGAACGATCTGCTGAAGCATTTGATATCGTCAATGAAATTCTTTGTATGATCGCACAAACCGGATATCAGGAAAAGCTCGGCAAAGGAAATTATAAAGCTTTCATTGACATCAATCAGTGCGATCAATCCAATGATAGCGCCGCGAGCGCAGGGCAGAATTCAACGAATCAAACTTCAGGTTCAAACAGAACAGATTATGAAACATGGCTTGTCCATTCTGCGACTGATGGCGATAACCATGTTCTCAAAATGTGGATTCGTGAAGGAGCGGACGATTATGAACCTGCGAAATTGATTTGTCTTAAAACTGTGATTTCTGAAAGTGTCAGCGATACCAATCCCTACGGAATTTTCATATCAACCTTTGCCGCTTACCCTGGAGCAAACACCACATGCGAAGGAATTCCTATCTTTAAAGGATTTTTAAAATCAGAAAAAGATGAGAATGAAAAAGTTCTTCTGAAATTTATTGTTGATGGTGGATTTGCAGGATCGAGTGGTGAATCAACGTTCAGCGAAAAAGCGGTTTTGGATCGAGCTGCTGATGGAAAGAGCATGCAGGGACGAGTCGCAGGAACAAATTCTTTTGGTGGAAAAGCAGATACGTATGATTTCGGTATCGCCTCAAACGAAGAGGTCTTCATGCGAGAGGATGAAGGCTCGACCGTTTGTTTGAGTAGAACAGACTTTCATGAGTCTGCATGGCGTTATGGCGTTTATGATGCCGATGGAAAAAGAGTGACGCGTAATTCCGGATTCCCTATTAAAACATCGGATGGCGCTCATGGCTGGATTGGCTACTGGGGACTCTGGATCGACAATGATGCAAACGTCAGCAATGGCGATACTGTTTATAAAGAAGTTTTTTCAGAAGATGGGGGGACCGCCACACCTTACACGGTCGTCAAAATTGGCGCAAAACTGAAAAAATATACACGACAGACTGCTACCTTGAACTTCATCAAAAATATTCCTCTCGACTGGTTTGATAATGCAAGTATGACGAATTATCGCGTGAAATGGAACGGAAGCAAATTTGTAAAATTTGCAACGATGTCGCAGAGCGACTGGTTCTGGAAAAATATTACAGAATCAGATCTCGATCTCTCCGAACTTGATTTCGGCGAACTGAACTTCTGGAGTCAGGCTATAGGGGGACAGGTTCGCGTCCCGCTTCCCAATTGCACCTGGGATGATGTCGAAATGAAGAGTTCATGTGGATCGCCTGATAACGACACAGAGGTGATTTATTTTACTGAAGATATTGTTTATCCGGACGATACGGTTCCCTCTTCATTCCGATGCTACGACAATTGCCCAAAATACGATGCCTCATCCGGTGTCGTGAACCATGAAAGTGACTTTAGCCCCGAGGCGACTGGACACACATATACTTTTGCCGACATGTTGTTAAAAGATACAGACGATAATTCCTTGCTCATGACAAGTGAAAGTGAATCGATGCAGTGGGGATTTAATAGCGGTCCGTTGTTTGAACCAACAGCGGAAAATCTGGCCTTGCTCGCATGCGATTGGGATCCAACCGAAACGTGCGGTTGGAAAGGCTGGAGTGTCCTCTCTGAGTATTACACCTACGAAACTGGTCCAAATCAGTGGAATCAATTCAGTGGACTGAAGGATTCTTCCGGAGTTTTCCTTGCCTTCGAAGCGCCTCTTGCTGTTGAATATACACATTCACAAACCGATACATCCGCAATCGATTATAAGTACCATGGTGTCAAATTTTTCCTCGATTACGGCGGATTCGGCGACCTTCAAGGTATACCTGGAGTTTGTAGAAGTATGGATACGGGAGAGGTCACAAACTGTTCAGATGGCAGCGACATCCGATGGTCTCCAGAATTTATGGTTCCTGAAGGAGCCACCATGACTGCTGGTGGAGCTACTTACTATGTAAAACCGCTTGAAGTGGAACAGGTGATGAAAAGCACGACATGTCCTTCAGGCTTAAGCGTTACTGACTTTGATCTCCCGGAGATCAGTCTCTGGGAAGATCCGGCAATCGGAGCTGAACCAACAGTGGAAGGAGCGCCAGCAGTGATTGGCGGAGTTCTTCAGTAATATTCTTCAAAAAAGAGTAACCTATGGTAGGGGCGCACGGTGTGCGCCCCTATTTTTTTGCGCCCTATTCTTCTTTTTTCATGATGAAAAGATAATGAAATCCACGCAGAAAATAATTCCCTTCAATCGCTGCCGTATGCCAATGACGACGTTTCATGCTTTTGTTATGTCGCGTCACAGAAATAATATCGATCGGTTTGAATTGTTGAGAAAGCAGCTCAAAAAGTTTAAAGCCAATCGGAATAAACGGTTTCCCTTTTTTAAACGTATCAGAAACATAGAGTCCCATGTAACGACGATTTTTAAGAACGCGAAATATTTCAGAGAAAACTTTTTCCATGGCTTCAAAATATTCTTCACCATGAGCATCAAGTTTTCCAATACATCGCGGATCGTCTGAATATTCAAGATGAGTGGAATAAGGTGGATCGATAAAAACAAAATCTGCACTCTGATCAGGAAGCGGAAGATGACGGGCATCGGCTTGAACAACATCTTCACGCGCAGGAGCGAGATCAAATCCTCTTCCCACACGTTTTAAGTCTTTGCAGACATCAAGAGTTGTTCCACTTCCGCACATCGGATCCACAATCGTGTCCCCTTCTCTCGTATAACGAGAGAGAAGATTCCAGATCACATAAGACGGCGTCGCTCCTTGATAGTTTTTAGAACCTTGTTCACCGACGCCATAATGTTGTGAAGGGTATTCCCAAAGAGTCGTTGTTTGAAGTGCCAGTTCCGGTTTTTTCAAACGTCGAAATGTTTTTCGTTGAGGTTTCTGCATTCGAGTTGATGAAGGCATGTTGCGAAGAATTGCAAGCGCTTTTCACTTTTACTTTTTTAATTCTGAAGCTCTTACGTCTAAGGCTTTTTTCGCTGCATTGATAAAGGGTAAAAGAACAATCTCGGTTTTGAAGCGAGAACGATCCACAAATTCCAATTCTGCATAGATGTTGTTTGTTCCTATTTCCTGAAATGTGATCGTGACTGGTGGCCACTCACTAGTATCTTCATTCCAATCAAGAAAGAGATTTCTTAATACATCCCGAAGAACGCTTTGTGCTACGTGTGCTTTTGGCTGTGCAACAGTAGCAAGCGCTATCAAGTGTTCCCTTGTCATAAAATCTCGGCTCAAAATTCGTGCACGTGCTCGAGCATAATAAAGTTTAAAAATCGGAGATTGAGTCGCTGACCAAAAATTCATGCGACATTTTCCTTCATTTCCTGCTTTTCCCGGATCAGCTTGATAAATGATTTCGAGGACACGTCCAAATTCTGTTGAAAGCGGATCGACTCCATCCGCAGATGCTTCCATCTGCGAAACACATGTCCTGGCAGTATTGGAACATGTACCAGCGTTTTGACCCATTTCTGCTTTGAGTCCCTTAGTGCAATCTGATGACCTTGCTACTTTTCCAGTTCCACTCATAATGTTCTCCTTGATACTGCTTTATCGTCACGGGACGTAAAATGTTGCGTTGAAAAACAAAAGATATTATAAAATCATCAATTATTTCAATGAGTTAAAGAAAATAAAAGAAGCAGAAACAATTTCTCTGATCTACCGATAATGCTGAGGGGCACAGATGTCATTCCCGCGAAAGCGGGAATCTCATGAGATCCCCGATAAAGACATTCGGGGATGACAATATGATCTCAATTAAAACTCCAATTATTTACGGCAACAGCGATGGTCTAGAATCCTATCGATATAAAGACGCGATCGACAAATCTCGTCGGCAGGAAAATGTTGTAGGATTTCTCACAGACATCTATGAGAACGTCTCCGCATGGCTCGAAAAATATTCTGATGATCGTGATTTTATGAGATGGAAACAAAACCGCGCTCAGATTCTTCAAGATTGGGAAAAACAGGTCGAAGACTTTAACCACAATGGTTATCTCGACATTGCCTGGAATGTCATTAAGGGAGCAGTCGCAACGTTTACAGACTTATTACAAACAAAAAAGAGTTCACCAGCAACCGGTCGTCTTCCGAAAGACTATGCCCCAGAATGGGACGACGATGAGAAGTATCTTGTCTCTTTATATAATATTGTTTCCATTCAAGAAGCTGGCGCTTACGTCTTTAACGGTCGACTGTCTCGTGCAGAGCTTCATTCCAAATGGACACTTCTAAATACGAGAAAAGAAAAAATCGCAAGACTTCCAAAAATAATTCAAGCGAATCCTTATGATCTTGCAATCGTCGGGAAGCAACTCGATCATCAATTTAACGACAAACATGCTCTCTCTTTTCGCGATCTCAATACTCTTGCTGCCATGCTTGAAGATTATCTTTCTGTCTATTTTACAAATAATAATTTAAAAGCTTACGGTTATCAAAATGTCAGCGCTCGCTCTCTTCTCACCGATTTTCAGAGAGATCATCTGGGTCGTGCACACATTAATTGTGGAATATTTGCAAAAATCGGTGTTGCACTCTTTCAACATCTCGACCTGACAAAAATTTCCTTGGGTCATATTGATGGCTTTATCGATGGCGAACGTATTGGACACTTAGTTGCTTTTGCTCATTACCGTAATCGTCTCACCAACGAAAAAACGATGCTCGTGATTGACAACGCACAAGTGAGCCTCGTGCCACTCGCGGAAAAAGACGATTTTGAAGAAAAAGCACGTGAATATGCAGAAGCAGTTCCATTTCGTTCGTATGATAAATCTCGTTCTATTTCATTTGAGCTGCAACAGGTCGAAACGGTGGAGATCGAAGAATATCACGAAATGACAGCTCTCCCCTCTTCCCAGAAAAAAGAATCATTTGAGCTTCCAGCCTCAGCTGCAGGCGTTAAGCTTCTCATTCCGATTCCGTCGAGCGGAAAACAAATGAGAGATCTTTCCATCAAAGGAAAAGTCTTCCATATCTCTTCAGAACTTCTTGAGGATGGACAAGTTTTCTACTCGATTGAAATTCCCCATGAAGGTCGGACAGTTTTTGGGCTTTATGAACCTTGGACAGATCGCGCAAAATATAATCTCTCTGCACGTTTCCGTCTCAATCATGCTGAAATGCTTGCCCTCGCTTCTGATCTGGACCGCGCCAAGAAAAAACAAATGATGGGCGCAATCTCTCAAGTGACAGAAGTTTTACGTGATACTCGCGATACTGAATTACGACTTCAACTTTTGGATATCGTTTTTCACATCATGGAAGAGGTTGGATATTTGCCTGGCTTTGATCGCTATTTTGAAAATGAAACCGTCTCTCAAGCTGAATATGAAACACAATTGCGCCGCTTGGCAAACATCAATTTGCAAACACGGTTTGAAAATCGATTCTACCAGCTCACTCCCTCAACTGACGTCAGTAAAGCGGCATTTCAAAAAGTAGGATATGACCTCAGCGATCCTCAAAGAACATTGAGAGATAATGAATCAGCACTGGCTGCTCACCTCCTGGCGGAGTCACTGAAAACCCTCAAGGATCACCTTGAAAGCATCGAAGCACAGCATGTTCTGGATCGACTCTTTACGCTCTATCAACGCACGAGAGATGCTTTTGTTGCACACTCTTTGGATTTTTTATTTCTCCAGGCAATGGGTTGGAGTGAAGAAGCAGAAAAAGAAATAGAAAGACGTTATGAAGCTTTTTATCAAACTGGAGATGGAATGCTCAGGCAATTGAGAAACAAGCCGTATGAAGAGCTTTCAGTTCATGAAAAATCGCTGATCACGTATCGTTTTGAACTTGCAACTCGATTTTCGAATGAAAGCGCTGAACGATATGCGGATCAGGTTTTTGCACAATATACTTCGGTGATCGCAGAGGGTTTCACTCGTTATCGCTTTCCGGCTTCGACTCTTCATGATAGATATCGCTTTGCCGTTGCAACCTATAGCCGGTTAAAAAGAATTTCGAATCCTCTTTCAGAAGAACAAAAAGGAGAACTCATCGCATCTGTGGCATCTGTCATTGCATACGATCTCTCTTTTCATGATAGGCAACTGATGCGTGACCTCTGGGAAGAGATGCTTCAATATTCCCCGCCCTCTTCAGTACGACAGACGAAAATTATCGGACTCTTATTTATGCGCACATACGAAGGCGCTCCAATCACGAGTAGGCTCTATAAAGATGCGATTTGGCCATCGCTTCGCATGCCACACAATCAACCTGAAACTTTTGCCCGAGTTGCACGTGATCTTGCTTGGACACCGGAAGCAGCTGCACTGCTTATTGCCGATCTTTCAAAACCTCCGACTGAATGCAATACTCTGGCACCAGCGCTCTTTGAGCTGCTCGCTCTCTTTCTTGAGCGTGGAATCCTTTTTCAAGGAGAGGTGGAAAAACTTCTCGCAGAATTTTTGAAGAGGCTCGGATCACAAGCACATGATAAATATTTAGCTCTCGCCATTGGATATCTTGCAAAAAATAATAGAGCATTAGCAGATAACATCTACACAAATCTTGTGGTAAAAAAAGAAGAAGAAAAGCGTAAAGGTGAAAGAGATCCAGCAGGCATGGTCACGCATTTTTCACAAGCACATATCCCTATGGAAGCTTATGAAAATAATTCTGCGGTTCTTGCCTCTGCTTCCCTTCTTTGCGAAGGAGAGAATGTTCAAGACGAAAGATGTCTTCAGTTCGGACGCAATTTTGGAACACTACTTCGTACAGCGCTCACGGATATCACTTCCGTACAACTTTCGTCAGAAGCAGAGCATGGATTCAAGAGAGTTCGAGAAATTTTCCGCATTCTTGAAAAGCGCCCGGCCCTGCAACAAGGGATCAAAGATGAACAAATCATTCTTGTTCACGATCTTTTTGAAACACTTCTTGTGCATCCCAACCGACGCATTCGTGATACAACCATCTATCTTATAGCGGAATTTTCAGACCTTGCCGCACTGTATAAAATCGATGTCAGCGAGCTTGAACAAAAAGCGCGCGAACGCCTTGAAAAACAACAGATTCCTCTTGGTCCGGTTATGCGCTACGAAGATATTGTTTCTGCTCTCACTCACAACCCGGACCATTTCTATAGACAACAAGCCGCAACTGCAACGACGTACGTTGTCGTGAATGCTCATGCACTCTCTGAGCTTGATGGAAAAACAGAAGTGCCAGAAGAGATTGCACGAAGAATGCAACATCTCTATGCGCTGACACAAACTGACACATCTTATCGCGTTGCTGCAGCTGGCGAGCGCTCATTACGACTTGCCACAGGCGCTGTTGAATCTTATCGGAGTGCACCTGAAGCTTATCCCTGCCCAAATCAAATTGAGGGAGCACAGCTCTGCTATCGACAGGTATTCCGAACGGACCGCGGATTTCACATGGTCCCGGTCATTCTTGAGGATGATGCTGATATCAACCATGTCACCCAGTTAACAGGATCACTTGAAGCTTATTATAAAACCTATCCCTATCAGCAACATTCCCGTTACTTTCATGCGCTTGAAGGAACGAAAAATCAGCAAGCAGATGTCGTTGTCGATGATTTTGATAATATGCAGAACATCCCAAGAAGTCCACGTCTTGCGTTTGATAGATGGGATCCTGTTCTTCTTGACGTAGACATGGATGAAGTAAGTATGGATGAAACTCGAAAACCTTTAGAAGCAGGTTCGGTTTTTTATACGCTGCGTGTTGGAAAAACGACGCAACTGAACGATCTTGTATCTCAAAATGCAAAACCCGCGTTTGGTCAGGCTTCAACTGAACTTCGCAGGCGCTTTATGGAACTTCATCTCCTTTCAAAAGAAAAAGCATCGCATGCAAATGAAATAGCGCAGCTACCTGAAGATGATTTCCATCAACTCTGGAAAGGGTGGCACGACAACAGTGAAATGCTCTGGACCCAGGCAGTCTCAAAACATGAGGAGGGAAATTCACTTCCCATGGAAAAATTGCTCGTGATGCTTCAGATCCTCACCTCAGAAACATCCGATCTCTTTCTCTTCTCATCATCCTCTTCTGTAGGGAAATGGAATATTATCTATGATGGCACGCAAACAGGTCGTATTCAGAGAATTAAAACACAGAGGAAAGAATTCCAATTTTCTTATGGAGCTGATGGAAGACTTTCGTCGTTACAAGGATAAACATGGCGATACAAAGTAAAAAATTTTCGATTCTTTATTTCTCTGACGGCATCGAATCCTATCGCCACATGCATGAGATTGATGAAGAACGTCGGGAGAAAGCGGTGAGTGCTTTTCTGAATGATATTTACGATGTCATAACGCCAGCGTTCAACTTAAATGCGGCAATATTTCGTGAAACGAATATCAAACAATGGAAGGAAGATCGCGCAAAAATTATTGCTGCATGGCGGCCTTATGTGGAAGACAAGAACAATAATGGTTACCTTGACATCGCAGGAAACATCATTGAAGGATCGCTTCTTCTTTATGACCCAAATAAAAAAGTGCACGGTTATTTCCCAGACGCTGGAAGTCTCGTTGCACTTCAGAATGCAGGCGCATTCATCTTAAACGGAAGGCTCCCCGCAGACGTTCTCGATCCGAAATGGCAAATTGCTTCTGAAACCAGAACAAAGAAAATAAGTCGCCTTCCTGCAAACGTACAAAAAAATCCCTATCAGCTCGCAATTGCAGGGCAAACGCTTTTTCGACGCTTTGGAGACAAAACCCTCACACGGAAAGATCTTCAGGATATGGCGTCAATCCTCTCTGATTATCTTCCAGCTTATTTTGTAAATGCTGGAGCAAGTGGTCCTATTTATGGAATGAACATAACACCCACGAGCGAACTGACCGACTTTAAGCGAGATCGCATGGAGCGTGCTTTAGTGGACTGCGACATTCTGGCAGGTGTCGGCGCGGCGCTTCTGAGAAATATAAGAGCATTTGAAATTTCATATCGAGAAATTTCCGGAAAAAAAGGGGCAGTCGGTCATGTTATTGCAGTTGCTGAGTATACGGATCCTTCTGGTGAACGTTCTGCCTTGATCGTCGATAATGAGATTGTCTCCGTTGTTTTGCTTGAAAAGGATGAATCTCTCGAAAAAAAGATCGAAGAACACGTTGCTGCACAATGGTCTCACAATTATGATGCATCTGAGCCCGTAAAGATTACCTTTCATCCCGGTCCTGTATATGATGAGAGTCTCAAAAAGAGTGACGAGATTGACGCATCCCTTGCACAGTATACTGTCGCCTTTGACGTTCCTCTTCAACAGTATCATGCAACTTTTCAATTTTCTCTTGAAGCTGGAAAAACTATCACAACGACATCTGCTGTTCATGCCGGAATAACGTATCATACAACATTAGAACGCATCAACGATGGATATGTTCTGTATACAGTGAAACCTCAAGGAAATGGGCTTTCGGTTTTTGGACTGTATGATCCCTATATGCGCACCGCCAAATATGCCATTCCCACGACGATTCCCCTTAATCGCGCAGAAATGAAAGCTGTGGTGCTCGACCTCGAAAAATTAAAAACCCACACCTCAAGATTCGATTCTCCCATAAGTCAGATTCTCGGTAATACGCGCGATGAAGTTCTTCGGGTTCACCTTTTAGATCTTTTTTTCAACATCATGAATGAAATTGGCTGCGAACTTGATCTCTATTCCTATTTTGAAAATCCGCTTGCTCCTGAAGATGAAATAGCTCAACAGCTCAGACGTCTTTCAACCATTCCACGACATCCTTTGAATGATTATTTGAATCTGAACGGTCCCATACCCGCAACGATGAGTAAAAATGCGAAAGAGGCATTTCTTCGCGTGGGAAACGAGCTTGCTCAGAAACCCGGTCGTGAAGCGGAAGTGGGAGCTTTTCTTCTCGGCGAATACTTAACAGAAACAAAAGATACTCTTTCAGATTCGGAAATTGATGGCTTACTTGAAAGCCTCCTTTCTCTGTATCAAAGTTCAGAAAATACTTATCTCTGCATCTATATCGTGAAACTTTTTTTAAGGCTCGTGGAACCGCGAGACAGATTACAGAAAAAAATAGAAGAGAAATTTTCTGCTGCGCTGAAAAATAAAAACAAACTTTTCCAACATGTCCAAACAATATCTGATGAAATACTAAAAGAACATGAACGTCGAGCCATTGCATATCTTTATACACTTGCATCTGCATTTGCTTCAGATGCTGCCACAGCGGAAGCAGATGCGATCTTCAAACAGTATCCTTCCATTTCGCTCATGAGTCTTGAATGGAATGCCAAAAATTCCTTGCGTGGACCAGCCGAAGCAGCGCAGATACTTTCCACGTATGAACGAGCCAAACGACTTCGAGGAATACTTTCGGAAGCAGAGTCAAGAGCTTTGACACAACAAGTTGCTCAAGAAGTGCTCAAGGCGGATCCAACCAATGCCTCCGCGATTTTCTCAGGAAATACTCTGCTTGATCTCATCTGCGAATTTGAAGAACTTTCTGATCCTTCAGAAACAGAGCAAGCGCTTCTCAGTCTTTTGCAGATTCCTCTTTATCATCAACGTCCAGTAACTGAAGAATTTTATACCACACATATTCGTCCCATTCTCAAACGCGGTTCAACTGATAAGCAAAGCAATAAACTCGCTGATGTGTTTATTCGCATGAGCACGAAGCTGACCTTTACTGCGACAGCAGCTACTCTTTTTACGAAAGACATTGTGGATTTCAAAATCATCGACACGTGTTATACCTATCTCGATATTCTGAAACATTTTCTGAGCGGAAAATTTTTGTCACCGCAACAAACAGTTGCAGCATTTGCACATTATCTCGATTCTTTATACAGCTCTGATATACAGCAAGCATGCAAAACACAGGCTATGAGATCGCTGCCAGATGCAGACCGAACCATAGCTGATCTTCTTTACCGCGAAATTCTCAACAAACCGCGCAAGACACATCCATCAGGAAAAATGCCAGATGGGATTTTGACCTATGCTCCCGGGACTTATGTTGCTGAACCTGGCGACTCGACAGCAATCCTTATCGCTTCTGCATCGGCGATGTGTAATGACAACGAAAGCGACCATGAAGAAGAGTGCAAGAAGATGGGTCGTTTGCTTGCCGCACGTTTGCTGCTTTCACTGGAAAAAGTGAAAACTGCCAAAGGACCGAACGATGCTGGCGAAGCCAACGCTCAGTTTCCTGAATTTTTACGGCTTCTCAATCATCGTGATATCCTTCTTCATGAAATGCGAGATGAGCAGGTGATTCTTGCTTCCGATCTTTTTGAAGAACTTCTCGTTCATCCCAATCGAAGTGTCCGTGATCAGGTTCTCCGCAATTTCGATTGGTTCCTCCAAATTGCCGAAAAAAAAGGACTGCAGTTTCCAGAGCTTGCCAAACAGGCAATGATTGTTCAAGCACGACAAAAGATACCGATTGGTCCCGTGATGACATATCGTGATCTCAAAACAGTTCTTGCAGAAGATCCGAATCATGATCGCCGAAAAGATGCGGCAGGTGCTATCAAATATCTCGTCATCAATCAGAAAACTCTCCAAGAACTTCATGGGAAAGAAGCTCCACCAGACGATTTGGTGAGAGATGTAAAAAATTTGATTGCGATCACGCAATCAGACACTTCTTATCCCGTCGTCGAAGCTGGAGAACGCTCTCAACGTCTTATCGAGTCAGTGGTCGAATCGTATCGCACAGAACCTGAACTTGTTGCTTGCGAAGATGAAGTAGAAACAAAGTCGTGTTATCGCTCTACCTACAACACAGAGCGAGAGCCAGGAATTGTTCCCGTCTTACTTCGAGAAAATGTGGATGAGGCAAAAGCGCAAGAGACAGTGAAAGTAATTGAAGCTTATTATCGAAGATTTCCGTATCAACAACATACCCATTATTTTTATGCGATTGAATTTTTAGGGAAACCCTCGGGTAAGGGCGAAAAAGCGGTGAAAGTTATCGTTGATTATCCTGACATTCGTGATCGAAGCTCTGCCAACCTTACTCTCCAGGTGGCATCAAATGCTGCATATGAAGATATCATTGCTCATATGGCCTATCCTGCTTTTGGACAAGCGCCAGAGCACTTGCGGAATAACTTTATCAACAAAGGTATATTCGCTACGTGGCAAGCCACGGATGAATTTTATAATCTCTGGAAAGCCTGGCTCTCTGACAGTCAAGGAGTGTGGGAGAAAGTTTACTCGGAATTTCAGAAGAATACCCCGGATTGGGACAGCCCTCTTGCACAACTTTTGATCATGATCCAGATCATGTCCTCTGAAGCAGAAGAAATTATCACCTTTTCTGCTTTCGAAAAAAATGGATCGTGGAAAATTGAATATGATCTTGCAAGAAAAGGAAAAATTCGGTCGATCACGATGGGAGAGAAAAAATATCAGTTTTCCTATAATAACTCTGGAATGCTCATAAAAGTCATGACTTCCGCTTCATAATTTTGTATTTGTTGTCCAAACTTATTTCAAAACATTTTCGCTGATACGGGTCCTGTCACCTCAGTCGTTCCACCTCCCCGCTGACGCGGGGCGCCCCTTGGATCCGACCTCGGTGCCACCCGAATCATTTGTCAGTTTTGAAATAAGTTTTTGGAATAAAATATGACCGATATTAATGACATCACTATCACTTACGAAGAAGATGGCGTCGAACTTGTGAAAGAGGTCGATAAAATCATTCTTGCGCGCGGTACCTGGCCAACGATTCTTTTCAAATATCTCCAATGGGATCCAAAAAAAGAAACGTATAGTGAAGAAAAATATACGCTGCGCCGCTATCGTAAGATCGGGGATGAATACCGTCAACAGTCCAAATTCAACATCTCCAATCAAGAACAGGCTCGACAAATTATCGAAGCTTTGAGAAAATGGCTGTGACGTCATCCTCGCGAAATCGGGGATCCAGGTCTGGATTCCTGCTTTCGCAGGAATGACACACGGGGAGTAAAATAAAATGAAAATCAAAACTCTTATCAAACGCATTGAGTGGGTCAATTTTCTTTTTCTGCTTTTGAGTCCTCTTGTCGGTATCACCGGAACAATCTGGATTTTCATGCACGGCGGCCCGCATCCGGCAACCATTGCTCTTCTTCTTCTCATGATGGGCCTTACAGGGCTTGGAGTTACTGCAGGCTATCATCGTTGTTTTACGCATTGCAGTTTTAAAGCGCATTGGGCGGTCAAACTCTATTTTCTTCTTTTTGGGGGAGCTGCCTTCGAAGGCTCAGCGCGCGAGTGGTGCTGTGCTCATCGCAAACATCACTCTGATGTCGATACAGACGGCGATCCATATAATATTCAAAAAGGATTTTGGTATGCACATATCGGTTGGGTGGTATTCAAATCAGATCAATCTGATGAGTCGTGCATTCCCGATCTTCTTCGCGATCGTTTGATTACCTGGCAATCTCGTTATTACATTCCTCTCGCGGTCTGTATCGGTTTTGTTCTTCCAACAGCTCTCGCTGCTCTTTGGGGAGATCCCATCGGAGGTTTTTTTATCGCCGGCGTTCTCCGCGTTGTCATCAACCATCATTTAACATTTCTCATTAACTCCTACTGTCACTTTTTTGGGAAGCAAACGTATTCTGATAAAGATTCCGCGCGCGATAGTTGGCTCATGGCCTTTTTCACGTACGGCGAAGGCTATCATAATTTTCATCATGCCTTTCAAACAGATTTCCGAAACGGTTTTCGTCCTCACCATTTTGATCCCACGAAATGGTTCATTCATGCGCTGCATCGTCTCGGACTCGCTTCTGATCTTCATCGTGTGCACCCTGAACGCATTCTCAAAGCAAAGCTTGCGATGGATGAAAAACGTTTGCGAACCCTTACGCCTTTTCAACAAAGGTTCCACGACGGAGAACAATATATCTCGAAGGTACGTCAGAATATTGAAGATCAATATGCCAGACTTCTGGTCCTCAAGGCGCAATATCGTTCCATGAAAAAGGAAAAAATGATCACGATGCGTGAAAAAATAGAAGAATTAAAAATAGAGATTCGAACGGTTCAAGAAGAGTTTAATGAATCCATTTTACTTTGGCATTCATTGTTAAAAGGAAACTTAAAACCTATTTCATAATTTTTGTCATCCCTGCGAAGGCAGGGATCCAGCACTCAATACTTTCTGGATTCCCGCCTTCGCGGGAATGACAACGATTCAAGGAATACAAACAAGATAAACAATCCACGTCGAACAATCTTCCACTTTTTCTTGAGGACGGAAAATGCCATCGCCTCCACCGCGTTTATTGTCTCCTTCCCAATAGACAATTGTTTTGCGAAAACCAGCTTCTTCCAAAACATCTCGCACTTCCGGAAGAGTCCAATACCGCCAATCATAGGTAAACACACGCTTTCGAAGGCGTTCGCCTTTTTCCTTAAAATGAATTGAAAAATATCCCCGATGAGTAATTGGATTAAATCGTTCGCACTCCCAGATGTACTTCATCCCACGCCACTTACTCTCCTCACGAGCGACTTCGACCACTTCACTCCCACCCATGGTATCCAGAACATAGAGACTGTCACGTTTCATCGATTTTCGAACTGAACGAAAATAGCGAAGGAGCTCACGTCGTTCCTGAAAAAACCAAAATGAAAAATTATAAGCGATCACAATATCTGCTTTTATCTTTGCATGCGTCACATCGGCATTGAGATATTTCAGACGCTTTTTTTGACGTTCCGTTAAACGTTTAACGTGGCGCTCTCGTCCACTTTCAATCGGTTCAAGATCGAGATCAATGCCGACAGCGGTGTGTTTCTCACTCTGTTTGACCCATTCTGAACAGAAATAACCCGTGCCACAAAAATCTTCTCTCAGAGAAAGGGGCTGGCGCCCTTTCCTGAGCTTGGAATAAACTTTATTCAGAAATTGAATTTCGAACGTCGGTTCTTGGACAAATATTTCGTAAGCAATGTATTTATCAAACGGTTTTTTCACGATGTTCTTGTAACTCGAGAATATTTTGAATGAAGATGAAGATCAGCGTAAAAAGTCATACATCCCCTCTTCATCTATTCATGAAGGAATGAGAAGAGAAAAGCAAGGGAGGATCATTCACTGGAGGGTGAACCAATATACTGCCATCTCAGATTTCTCCAGATGAAGATAATTTGATGCGCTGCTTTATTGAATTCAGCTTGAGTCCAGTCTTGACCAAGATTTACTTTCCATCGCTGTCCCTTGATTTCAATCTCATAACCATTCAGAAAATCATGTTTTAGTTTTTCAAAATCCAGTGAGCTTGAGACGACCGAAAGAAAAATTTTTACCTTGTTAGGTGGCCGCCGCACTCTACTCCGACGTTGACCACGCTGTTCATCCCAGTCGGGCATTTCCATATGAACCTTGTAGGCACATCCAACACCACCAGTACAAGCTGTTGTCGTTCCTCCGCTTGCACCAAATTGAAGTGAATAGACCTTCTGATCGCGACCATCTAACAAATCGGAACTGATGTAACGAAACGTTTCTAAAAAAGACGAAGGAACTGGAATCGTAAGATCGAATTTGCTTTCGAGGGCCACATTCACAATACGAAATGTGCGATGGAGAGTAGTAGTCGGATTGGTTGGTTCTCCATAAACGATCTGAGAAGCCCCTTTTGCTTCAATCCAAATTTCATGCGTAAATTCACCGCATGTATAGAAAATTTCTGAGTGGAATGTCCTGGGAACTGGGCCCCCGCCAAAGTTATATCGATTCTCGCCAATTTCTTCTACACTCCAGGGTAAATAAGGTAATTGCGCGGCCGCTTGACAATCGGGATTGCTATTGTTGAGAAACCTATTTTCTGTGCGTATGGAAAAGGTATGCGGTCCAACCAAATTTTGAACCGAAAAATCTTCTTCATATTTGCTGTAAAGTGGCAGATAAATCAAAACATCATTTCGCCGCTCTCCAAACCCTTGAGCGCTGTTTGTTGGAACTTTTGATACACGCACACGATAGGATTTTTGTCCTATGACATTCCCACCGATATCAAGCACACGAACTGGAATGGAAAGTTCATTCTCATAATAAGCTTCTTTCACACGAAGATAGAGAATTTTCTTGAATTCGCGATCCGGAAAAAGCGAACTTTGGAACGATAATTTTTCATGAGTATCAGGTTGAGCGGTTACGAATGACGCTCCACTATAATAAGATATTTCTTCGACTCGTTTTTCCAATGCGCTTCCTAATTGGGAAATATCATAATCATATTCGACAGTGTAATCAGAACGGTGACCAATCACTTCTATTTTTAAAATCTGTTTCTCATCAAGCATAAAAAGTTCTTCCGTTGCGACAATCGGTTTCTCCGATGAACGAAGTGAAGTGCTCGTGAAATCAATAAGGTCTCCATCTGTTGGACCTGACTGCAATAAGGCTCCAATACGTGATGTCTGCATGATCGTCACGTTCGGTTGAAATTTATTTTGACGTGGCTCGGAAACACTTTGATGATAATGTGCGTAACCTTTATAAATTTTAATTTCAGCAGTTTCTGAAACTGTTAGCTCAAAAGTCTTTGAGACTTTGACACCTCGACTGTCTGTCACCATCACATCTACTTTTGAAAACTTTCCAACATTGAGCGCTTTTCCTTTCAAGAGAACATAACCATCCTGATCACAGGTGAGCTGTCTTGATGGATCCTGCAGACATGAAGCTCTAGTCGACGCTTGATCTTCGAAAAAGAGTCCCGCTGGCGCATTGAAAAGATCCCATGCATAAGGCGCAACACCACCCACCACACTTAACGTTTGAGGTTGTTCTACATTAAACACTTGTGCTGAAAGTGGACTTACAGTTCTGATTTCAAGATCTGCGACTGTTGTTCCTCCACCCCCGCCATTTCCTGCACCACCGTTACCACTGCCTCCACCACTACTACCACCAGATCTACTTCCTCCACCCCCGCCACCACGAGCTATGCGATCGCGAATTTGTTCTTCACTTTCTTCATTTCCATTATTCCCTGTGACGTTTTCATCGCTCTCAAAAACAGTGACCGTCCCACCTTGAGAAGGATCATCCTTCACACGAACCGCTGCAGGGTCAGATGAATTGCCACATCCCACAAAAAGAAAACTTATAAAAAAAAGCGCTCTTACTTTCCGATGTATCGCCACTGAATATTCTCCCAGGTAATCTTATAGCCTTCATAGCCTTTGGATCTTGACACTTTTTCAGCCTTGCTCCAGTTGCGATCTAGAGACACAGCCCATGTTGAACCTTTTATTTCAACAGGAGACCCTGTCAGAAAAAATTTCAATGCGTTTTCTGTCGTTATTCCAGCTTGAGATGCGAATTCAATTGTTACTTTTGTAGGTGGACGACGAAGTGTTGCTCGTTTTCTATCATATTCCACATCGACATCGGGAATGAGCACAGTAGCCAGTTCTGCACAAGAATCTTCTACATTTCCTGCCACTTGTGGACAATCATTTGAGAAGGTCATTAAATCACGAGTCCTGGCATAAACTGCCTCACCATATGAATCCAGTAAATAAACTTTTAAGCCACGATTAACTTCACCTGGAAGAGGTATCGTCGCTATAAAATTTTGTTCTAAGGCGACATTACTGACGTGCACGAGGCGATTGAAGAGATAAGATGAAAACGCATGATTACTGATGCTCTTTGGTTGTGGACAAGAATCTTTAGCTTCGATCCAAACCGATTCATAAAAATCGCCACAGAGGGAAATACGATTCATTGTTTCCGGTGTCGATAAGGAATCTGTTCGGTAATGTGTAGCACCATAGAAGAGATAACTGTCATTTCCGTTGGAAATAATGGACCAGCTCCTATTGATCATTTCTTTAGCAAGCGCGGCACAAACCGGATCGTCATTTCTAAATCTAAAATCTTTGTAAGAAATAGAAAATGTATACGGCTTTATCCCACCTCGAATCATAAGCCCTTCTTCATATCCAGCAAGCAGAGGCAAATGAATATCATTCAATTGAGTAAAAGATTCGACAGAAAAAGGCGGCGCTGAAACGCAGGGATCGACTCCTCTCACTGTGAATGTGTCTTCTTTGATATTGCCCAAAGAATCACGAACACGTATGGGAATTGTCAGGTTCTTTTCATAATGGTGATGCTTCACACGCAAATAGAGAGAACTTGTAGTACTAGAAGAAACTGGAGAAGCATCCCCTACTGAAACTTTGGTACCGTCTGACTTCGCTGTATAAACAATAGGAGCTTGTGGTACAGAAATTGCTTGAACTCGCTTTTCATGTGCGTTTCCCCATTGCGAGGAATCATCATCAAACTCCCATACATATCCAGTTCCATGTCCAACAATTTCAATTTTTAAAATTTCATCCTTTGCAAGAGATATAGTACCTGACGATATGATTGCACTTGGTGCTTCATCATATCGATCAGGGGTGGATGTGAACGCAATTAAATCTCCTTTTTTGGCTTTCGGTTGCAACAAAGCACTTAAATCTCCTTTTTTGGCTTTCGGTTGCTGCAAGAGAGAAAAAAGTCCTCTTGAGTTCAGAGTCTTTTGAACAACGGAGCCATTTGAGGGATTGACGTCCTGATCTTCTGAATCTTCTCCTTGATAATGACCATAACCTTTATAAATTTTAATTTCAGGAGTTTCTGAAACGATTAATTCAAAAGTTTTTGATACTTTCACTCCTCGACTGTCCGTTACGATCACATCGATCTTCGAAAACTTTCCGACATTAAGAGGTTTCCCTTTCAAGAGAACATAGCCATCTTGATCACATGCTAATTGTCCTGATGGATCCTGAGAACATGATGGAGCACTTCCTGAACGTTGATCTTCCAAAAAAAGCCCTGAAGGTGAGTTGAGCATATCCCACGCATAAGGAGGAACACCACCTGTGACCTTTAATGTTTGAGGTTGTTCAACATTATAAGAAAGTCCTGAAAGAGGACTCGATGTTTGGATCTCAAGTGGCGCAACTGGACCACTTCCGATTTCATTTTGACACGCGCTGCTGCAGCCATCACCGCTTACTGTACCACCATCATCACACTGTTCTCCAGTTTCAGTGCGCTGATTCCCGCATATCGATCCGCTTCCACCTTGTTCCCTATCACGACCAAGTCGATCGCGTAATTCATCTTCACTTTCTCTCTCTCCTGTTACATCTTCATCTGTTTCAAAAACCGTGACCGTTCCACCTTGAGAAGGATCATCCTTCACACGAACCGCGGCAGGGTTAGATGAATTGCCACAAGAAACGAACATCATAAGACAAAGAAGAAATAAAAAACGTCGCATTGAAACTCCTTGAGATATTTCTTCGCCCTTTGAGAGTTAAGAAAAGCAACTTTTATGCCATAAAAGATCGTTATAACTCTATGAATTTTATAGTTCTTTTTTGGTGTTGCGGACTGGCCCTGGGGGATCAGGTCACCGAAAACACCTTGAAAGGAGAGAAAAGAGACCACAGAGAACGAAGACAAACTTGTCGATCTTTGAGCCAAATTGTTTCATAATGATGAAACTTAAAGGCTGTCATCGCGAGCCCGAAGGGCGTGGCGATCTCATTTTTGTCATCCCCGAATGTTGTTATCGGGGATCCAGGACTGGATTCCCGCTTTCGCGGGAATGACTCATTGGGATTGCTTCGTCGTTGATGCTGCTCGCAATGACACATTTTAAAATTTTCCAAGGAGATTTCATGAATATGAGAAGAAGCATTCTTTGGATACTTGTTACATTTCTTTCTGCCTGCGCTGGTTCCTCTTCTCCGGTTTCTCCACCACCTTCCCCCTTTCCTCCTTTACCCGCGGTAACTTCGACTTGCGGTAACAGTCTCATTGAAAGTCCAGAACAATGCGATGATGGAAATCAAATCAATACTGATGAATGTCTACCATCGTGTCTCTTACCAACATGTGGCGACGGATTTGTAAGAGCAAATCAGGAAGAGTGCGATGATGGGAATACAACCGATACTGATACGTGTAACAATCTATGCCGACTCAATCCAGCAAATGGAAATAACAATGTAACGAATAATAATACGACGAACAATAATTCAAATAATAATCAAACAACACAAGCTGTGTGCGGTAATAATATTCTTGAAGGAAGTGAAGCTTGTGATGATGGTGGTACTGTCAACGGAGATGGCTGTAGTAGCGCATGCAATTTGGAACAAGTCAGTGGTGACAACTCAACGCTGTCGATTCCTCTTATTGTCAATGATGCGAATAATACAGTAAGTCGCGATCCAGTTCTGACTTCATTTTTAATTCCTCTCAGTCGAGGAGCAAATATTTTCACCACCAACAATTTAGCCGTACGAAATATTCAAGGGGCTCTTCTTCCTGCACAATTTGAAATCTTGAGTCGCTGGGGCGCATATAATGATACACAAGCACCGATACGATTTGCTTATGCCTTCGTGCGTTCAACCCCTCCAGTCGGTGGTCAAACCACATGGCGCGTGACGAATGAAACACCAGCGCCAACACGATCTCCAGGAATTGTGACGCAAGATACAAACGGGCAATGGATTATCACTACAGGCCCTGCTCGATTTACGATCAGTCATCAGCGAAATGCTCGTAATTATTTTGAAGGTCTTTCTCGTGTTGAACTTCAAAATGGAGGAACGTTTCAGACCGTGAGTCAAATCACCGGAAGCGGAACCGCCGGTTTTTTGATGCAACACAATGGCAACAAATCAACCGAGTTTAATGCACCGTGGTATTTGGAAATGGAACGGAGTGGTCCTGAAGTGGTGACGATTGCAGCACGGGGTTACTATGTGAATGCTGCAGGTCAAGGGGATGCCAATGGAGATGGACAGATTGATATTGGCTACACCGTGCGACTCCATTTTTATGCAGGTTCCTCAGCCGTTAAAATTGACCACACGTATTATCATTTCGATGTCAATAACTCGAATGCTGATGGCGCTTCAAACACAACAGTCGTTGATCGTTCATGGATGCGCATTCCGATCAGTGCTCTTCCAAGTCAAGCGCTTGTTCGAGCTGAAACAAGTCGTTTGGTCAATGTCACAACTCCAGTTCGTGTGGAACAACTCAAACGAGTTCCTCTGGATGCAACGCTTCCATCAAACCCCGATGCAGGAAGCGCTGTAACGGTGACCACTCGCTACGCTCTTGAAACAAATGGCAGCACGGCGGTAGTCCCTGGCCGAGGAGCTCCGCGTCCATTTCTGGCTGTGGTAACACCACAATATTATGCGATGGGAACAATTGCTCGCATGGCAGTTCGTGAACCTCAAGGCTTACGATATAATCCTACGGCACGAGCATTGGAACTCGATTTCACCTCTTCACGAATGCAAATCGGCGGAGCGCGAGGTATTTGGTCAACTGCGGTTGTCGATTTTGGTCTCACACGAAATAATTTAGAAGCCCGTGCAGATCAAATCCAACTCCATGCTGAAGCGCCACTTCTTGCGACACCAAATCCGAACTACGTCAATGCAACACAGACGATCGGTCCTTATGCCACAAATATTCAAACTCCGTATGCTCGATTTTTTCCTCTCTTGGATTTTATCCATCGTAATACAAATACAAATCTTCAAATCACGGGAAATACTGGATTACAAACGTGGCCAGACCTTCCCATTACTTCATGTAACGCGAACGGAAACTGTCGTCAGCCCACTGATCCTGAACAAATGTTTGAAGGGGGACATAATAATTATTGGAATTGGTCGAAACCTGGCTTTGATGAATTCTTCCGCACAGGCCGAAATAATTTCGTTTACGATTTCTCGCTTGGTGAAGCGATTTCATTTGTCGAAACATTTGATATTCGCACCGATCATTTTCTTGATGGACGCCAAGGACGAAACGAAGCCTCAACCGTCAGAGGTGTTGCACCTTGTTACGATTCTTCGCGCGCTTTTGGAGATCCGTATCGGGAAGGCTTAGGTCATCGCATCAACTGCCCAGCAAGCTATGAATATAATAAAACGTTTAAGCTCGCCTATCTTGCAACTGCAGATCGTCGATTTGTCGATTTCTTTGAAGAGGCGGGCGTCACCGCCATCAATCGATTTGGACTTCCGCCGGTTGACAGACCAGATCAATATCACAAACTGCAATTCAATCGTTTTAGCGAACAACGACTTGAAAATATTGCCAATGGCGCTGAGTTTTCTCGTAGCACCGTCGATAGTCCCTATTTGCTGAACACTCTTCGACAATATGTCGATTTCATGTTGCCTCGCGCTCTTATCGATGGACATTCCTGTAATGCGCCAGATCCAAATGTAAACGCTCCTGATCAGCGAGGATATAATTCGGTGCTTGCTGGAACTGGAGCGGGACAATGTGGATCAGCACAGGGCTGGATGATGCCGACGCCGATTGAGTGGACCCTTCGTGTCTCGCGTCTTTTAAATCATGTCCCTCTTCAGAATTGGATCATTCGACATGCACAGCGAGCAGCCGAAAATCATACCGTCCTTGGAACAAATGGACTCCCCGATTACTCACAGCGACAAGCTTCGGTTCCAGGAAACAATAATCGTAATGGTTGGCGCACTGTCTATAATTGCTCAACAACAACGACGGGAATTGGAACGTGCACAAAGTTTACCGATCCTGCTTTTGAAAATAGCGGATATTTTTACGATGATGGTCTGATGGCGTTTCTCAATGTTTTTGGATTTATTCTCGCAGCGGATCCGAGCGATCCCAATCGCATTTGCCAATGGCTTCCAACAACCTACGCACAACATCTGAATGGACTAGCTGGAACGCAAGATGTTCAAGGAAACTTCGCCGGGAGTACCGATTTTGCCGGAGGAGTGAACGGTTATGTTTGGGGAAAACCATCTGGTCAATCTTTTGGCATGGCCGCTGAAGCCGTTGGAGCGCTCACTGCGTACTGTCCTTAAAAAAACGTATGCAGATGAATCGTGTGTTTTCGATCAGGTCCAACTGAGAGAAGTTTGATCGGAAGACGAAGCTGTTGTTCGATATAGCTCACATAATATTGCGCTGCGCCCGGAAGCGCTTCGAGATGATCGGCTTGAGAAATATCTTCATTCCATCCTTCGAGTTCTTCATAAACAGGTTCGCATTGTAAAAGTTCTTTTTCAGATACCGGAAAACGATCAAGTTTTTTCCCCTTCAGTTGATACGCAACACAGAGCTTGAGTGTTTTCATCCCCGAAAGGACATCGAGTTTTGTGAGTGCAAGAGACGTCAACCCATTCACACGACATGCATGCTGCAACAAAGGGACATCAAACCAACCACATCGTCGAGGTCGTCCAGTCGTGGCCCCAAACTCACTTCCCTGCTTTTGAAGCCACTCACCCTTCTCATCCGTGAGTTCAGTAGGAAAAGGACCATTTCCGACTCGTGTAGTATACGCCTTCGTCACCCCCAAGACCTCGTTAATACTGGTAGGACCGATACCAGCGCCTGTACAAGCTCCGCCTGCGACTGTATTCGATGACGTGACATAGGGATAGGTTCCATGATCCACATCGAGCGCTGTCCCTTGCGCTCCTTCAAAAAGAACTTTTTTCTGTGCTGCGAGCGCTTGATGAAGTGGAAGAATTGCATCTCGAATAAAGGGCCGCAATTTCTCTCGCCAGAAAGCGCCCAGCTCAAGAAGAGTTTTTAATGAGAACTCTTCTTCTCCAAGAGCTTCGAGCATACGGTTTTTTTCCGGAAGAACTCTTTGCAATTGTTCTTCAAAATCGTTTTCATGAAGAAGATCGTACATTCGTATTCCAAGACGCGCGACTTTGTCTTCATACGTAGGACCAATCCCTCGCATCGTCGTCCCAATCGCTTTATCTCCCTGTTTTTTCTCGCGGAGTTTTTCGATACCACGATGATACGGAAGCACGAGATGTGCCTGTTCGCTGACAATCAGTCGTGTCAGATCATTCAAATATCCTTTGGATTGCATGAGTTCGATTTCTTGAATGAGGACTTCAGGATCAACGACGACACCATTTCCGATAATACAGAGGCAGGCGATATGAAGAATACCCGAAGGAAGGAGATGAAGAACGGTCTTTTCTCCATTGACGACAAGTGTATGCCCAGCGTTCGCTCCACCTTGATAACGCACCACAAGATCAGCTTGAGGCGTGAGAAGATCGACAACTTTCCCTTTGCCTTCATCTCCCCACTGAGCTCCGATAACAACGAGGACAGACATGAACATTCCTTTCATTACGAATTTGTCATTCCCGCATGCTGTAAGCGGGAATCTCATGAGATCCCCGATAACAACCTTCGGGGATGACTAAAGAATATAACGACTTAAATCTCGATCGCGAACAATCTCCGCCAATTGTTTATTGACGTAATCACGATCAATAAAAATATCTTTTTCAGTTCGTTCTGGCGCACTAAATGAAATTTCTTCTAAAAGTTTTTCCATAATGGTGTGAAGACGACGTGCACCGATATCTTCTGTCTGAGTATTGACCTCAGCTGCCACTTCACACAAGAGAGAAAGCGCTCCTTCGGCAAATTGAAGGTTCAACTTTTCTGTTCCCATGAGAGCACAATATTGTTTTGTCAGTGAATTTTCGGGTTCTTTGAGAATGCGTAAAAAATCTTCTTTGGTAAGAGATTTCAGCTCCACTCGAATGGGAAAACGTCCTTGAAGTTCGGGAATCATGTCGGATGGTTTCGATGCATGAAAAGCGCCTGCTGCAATAAAAAGAATATGGTCGGTATTCACCATTCCATATTTTGTCGTCACCGTAGAGCCTTCGACAATCGGAAGAATATCGCGCTGCACTCCTTCGCGAGAAACATCGGGACCGTGACGAGACTCCCCTTTACCACTTACAATTTTGTCGATCTCATCTAAAAACACGATTCCATTTTGTTCAACACGATCGACGGCATCGGCAATGACATCATCCATATCAATGAGCCGAGCAGCTTCTTCTTGCGTGAGAAACTCAAGCGCTTCCGAGACTTTTACTTTTCGACGTTTCTTTCCTTGAGGCATCATATTCGAAAACATGTCGCGTAAATTGGCATTCATCTCTTCAATACTCGTCGCAGCAACGACTTCAATTGACGGCATCGGTCCGCCTTTCGAGGTCGATTCGAGTTCCACCGTTCGTTCACCCAATTTTCCGTGACGAAGCATGTCGCGTAATTGTTCTCTGGTTTTGAGATGACTCGTCTCTTGTTCCTTTATTTCTCCTTCTTCGGTAAACGAAAGTGTCGATTGAGGCAGGAGAAGATCGAGCAGCCGTTCTTCAGCAAGCTCCTGCGCTTTCACCTGAACTCCTTCTTGCGCTTCATCTCGAACCATTTTCACCGAAATATCGGTCAACTCGCGAATAATAGATTCGACATCTTTTCCGACATAACCGACTTCGGTAAACTTCGAAGCTTCCACTTTAATAAAAGGAGCACGCGCAAGTTTCGCAAGTCGCCGTGCAATTTCTGTTTTTCCAACGCCTGTAGGTCCGATCATAATAATATTTTTCGGTGCAATTTCATTTCGGAGACTTTCATCGACCTGTTGACGTCGCCATCGATTACGAAGCGCAATCGCCACAGCTCGTTTTGCCTCTTTTTGTCCGATAATAAAACGATCCAGCTCCGAAACAATTTCGCGTGGAGTCATATTGGTATTTTTTGAAGTGATTTCTTTCATGAAATTTCCTCAAGAGTAATTTTATCGTTGGTATAAATACAAATATTGGAGGTGATCATCATCGCCTCATGCGCAATTTCTCGCGAGCTGAGTTTGGTATGCTGAAGGAGCGCGCGTCCCGCCGCAAGCGCATAAGGCCCGCCAGACCCTACAGCCGTAATATCATCATCTGGCTCCAAGACATCCCCATTTCCAGAAATCGTAAATGTTTTATCTCGGTCAGCCACAATCATCATGGCCTCAAGTTTGCGCAAGACTCGATCGGTTCTCCAATCCTTCGCAAGTTCAACTGCAGCGCGAGTGAGATTTCCACGATGTTCATCAAGTTTTGCTTCAAAACGTTCAAAGAGCGTAAAAGCATCTGCGCTCGAACCTGCGAACCCTGCTAATACTTTTCCCGAAAGCATGGTGCGAACTTTTTTAGCACCGTGCTTAATGACGGTTGATCCGAAACTGACCTGACCATCGCCTGCCATCGCAACATGATTTTGTCGTCGGACACATACAATTGTGGTCGCGTGAAACATTTTTTACCTCGACTATTGACAATGGACCACTGACCATTGACCAGGTTGAATAAAAAAGTCCATAGTCCATCGTCAATGGTCCATGGTCACCATTACGCTTTCGGGTGGGACTTATCATATACTTCGATCATCTGATCAATACCAACATGCGTATATTTTTGTGTGGTGGAGAGACTCGAGTGTCCCAAGAGTTCTTGAATCCCACGCATATCTGCGCCAGCTCCGAGCAAATGGGTTGCAAAGGTGTGACGCAACACATGAGGCGTCACCGATTTTTGAATTCCACTTCTTTTCAAATATTTGAAAAGCATTCTTTCCACACTTCGAACCGAAAGTCTTCCTCCTTGTCGATTTAAAAAAACAGCCTTGAAATCACGATCGCTCGTAAATGCAGATCGCTTTTCAAAATAGAGGTGAAGAGCGTCAGCTGCTTTTTGGCCAACGGGAACAATTCGTTCTTTTTTCCCTTTTCCTAAAACACGAAGACTTCTTTCCGAAAGATCGATATTAGCAATATTTAATCCCACTAATTCACTCACGCGAATCCCTGAAGAATAAAAGAGCTCCAGAATCGCACGATCACGAGATCCCATGGGTGTCAGATTGTCAGGGACATCTAACAAAAGCATCATTTCATCGACAGTTAAAAATTTTGGAATTCTTTTGGGAATGCGTGGCGTGGCTACTTCTTTTGCCGGATTTTCCTGCATCCAACCACGACGTTGGCAATAGCGAAAAAAAGTTCGAAGAGTCGCGAGTTTTCGCGCCACCGACGACGCTTGTTTCTCTTTTAAAAGATCGGCCAAATACTGACGGACCGTATCGACATGGATATCGGCAATCTTCTCTTTTCCTTGAGTTTTTAAAAAAGCAAAAAATTGCTGCACATCGGCCAGATAGTTTTTATGCGTATGCTCCGAGAGCTGACGTTCATCTTTTATATATGAAGAAAAGGCGAGAAGAACTTCGGAAAGAGAGGGAAGCTTTGAACTCATAAAATGGTGCTAGCCTTTAAAAGAAAGAAGTGCAACGAGTTTATCGTCGCATAATATTGCGAGGCAGGAACATGAGGAAGAGAGCTAAAAGGTATAAAAAATAAGGAGAAATTGACTTTTGAACTCCCTCTGAAAGGCTGCAAGAAGGTCCGCCCACTCCCTCTCGAACCCAGTTTGGGAGCACGGGAACTTCATCTACGTGTTCGTTATCTGCAGGAGCAAGATTGCCTCCTCCTCCGCCACCTCCAAAGTTTCCTGCTCCCGTGGTCTTCGTGGAGCATGAGAGAGCTTGAGGATCAAAAACGTCCGGAATGCCATTCTCATTCTGATCATTCTCCCCCTCTTCTTTGTCAGAGCAACCGTCATGATCAGAATCATCATCGCGTGCATTGGGAATCGTATCACAATCAATATCATCAACTGAGGTAGGCCGCAGACAATTTCCACTTCCGACAATTTTTTTGATGTCAAAATCGGGAAATCCATCGCGATCAAAATCACCATTATTTTCGATTCCATCCTCAAGACCATCGGCATCGCTATCGAGGTGAGAGGGATCCGATTCATCACGAGCGACCCAGCCGTTTCCATCACGATCTTCTTCGCCATCGGATAAACCGTCTCCATCAGAATCAGTATTCAGCGGATCCATCTCCTTGGGCCTCGCGTAATTTGTGCCACCCGGAGCAAGACCATGACATCCTGATTCTCCTTTTGGAGAGATGATCTGAAGCTCTACTCCATCAGACAGGCCATCTTCATCTGAATCGCATTGCTCAGGAGAGGTTCCCCTGCGGATTTCTTCAGCATCTTCCACGCCATCACCATCTGTATCTTTTTTCTCTTCGCTCTGCGCTACTTCATCGTCATTGATGGCATCACCTTCTGTGACAGCGTGAGATACACCCTTCGAAAGAAGAATAAAAAAGAAAATAAAACCGCATAGCAAACTAAAAGGAATTTTTCGTTTCATATTTCTTTTCACCTCCCCAACATGAATTTACCAATAACTGACAGTCAGTTATTGGTATCTCCAAAATGCTTATAGTTCTCTATCGGCTTCAATCAAAAAAAGTTGTCTTCTTTAGGTTTTCTGCAAAAATCGATAAACTTCTTTACGGTGGGCTATAAGGAGGATGTCAAGTTTTCGCTTTTTTTGAACGTGAATACAAAAAAGAATTCTATGCATTTGGATTTTTAGTCAGCAGAAAAGAGAAAATGATAAATATAAATCTTTCCGGTATTATTGTCAGCGGATGCTCCCGTATAATAATAAGGATCTGAAATAATAATGTCATTAAACCCATCGCCGTTAATATCCCCTTCATTTCGAGAAGCGGATGCTCCATAGGCGTAAGACTGATCTCCCTCAGGAGGAACAAGTTTGAGATCCGCATACAAAGGAGATTCAAATTTAGACCATTTTCCCGACAATTCAGACGCGCCTAATATGATGAAGGTTTGATTATATCGTTGAAAATCATATCGATGGTTCGTCGGAGATGCCCCTACCAAGAAATCATTATATCCATCATGATTGAGATCTCCAATCGAGGAAAACCACGCTCCAAACATAGGTGTCGTAAGCAAGAGTGGATTATAAATTGTAGATCTAGAATAATCGTTTGCTGGGGTAGCTGATCCGAAGAAAAACTGTAGAGAAGGGCTAAACGCCCAAACATCTTGGAGTGATGGCGCCCCACCAATAAGAATGTCATCCATCTGGTCTCTATTGACATCATTTACAAGAGCGATTCGATGTCCCCCTAGAAAAGAGGTATTCCCAGGAGTAATTATTCCAGTATGCGGTATATTTTTACCCAAAATGAGCCTTACACATTGGTTGTATCCGCCACAGGAAACCAGGAGATCATCCCGGCCATCACCGTCAACGTCCTTCCCTGAAGAAAGGTCACTTCCAAAAAGAGTTGCACCCGCTACACCCTGTATATGAACGTCGGCCCGAGAGATATTTATGTTGCGTGACCAAGTAGAAGAATTCTTTCCGTAAAAAATGTAGACTTTTCCTCTTTTAGAACTCGCAGTAGAGGAATCTCTCCATCCAATTGCTGAGAGAGCAATATCCTCGATGTGGTCAGCATCAAAGTCTCCTACAGCGATGTCGAACCCTAAAAGCCCGTATTCTTGCTCTCCAATCCATGAGACAAAGCGACGCGGGCCACCAGTCAGTGGTCTTCTGAGCACTTCATTTATGGGCAACGAACTCAAGTCCCTACCAAACACCAGATAAACCTTTCCTACCACTGGCTCATTAGGTGCACTATAGCCAGGTTCGCTAATGAGAATTTCGTCCAACCCATCTCCATTGAGATCTTTGACAGGAAGAACCTTCCACCCGAAATAAGTATCTACATCTTCTGCTACCCAAGAAGCATGTTGAATTTGTGTAATGTTTGTATTCAGGCCATAAGATGCCCGGTTTCCAGGAATCAAATAGACTTTCCCTTTATCGTGAGTGGGTATTCTATCTCGGGGAGGTAAATCAATGAATCCCTTCGTTCTCAAATCTTTATCTATTCCCCTCGGAGCTCCCACTAATATTTCATCAAAACCATCTCTATTAAGATCTTGGATGATAGCGATGGAAGTTCCAAATGCAGTATTATTTTCGCCAACAATGGAACTTGCTGGTGTAATATTATTGTGAAAGAAGACTGTCATATCCTCGCCACAAGGTTTTTGATTGGTCAAGGCGTTGTCATAAACACGTAGCCGTATGAAGAGTCTCTGTTGAAGAGTACTGGAAAGAGAGTATAAGGCTTGCTGCCTAACGGCAGTATTATTTCTGGTCAAAAGTTGCCAACTTTCGCCGTCCACACTACTTTCGAGGGTGTAGTAAGCGAACCGTTGACCAGATGCCGTACCTCGTATCTCAGTCGGTGAAGATATGAAATTAAGTGAGCCGAAAAAAGGAACTTCAATCCGAGCTTCACAGCGAGACTGAGATGTTAGTGCCCGATAAGCATTAAGTCTCCCCCAGCCACTTCCCTTGTCCCACCCAACACTCAAGATATCATCGGCATTCATTCTGATTTTTTGGCGTACATTCTCTACAGTCAAAGTTGGATCAGCGGCAAGAAGAAGCCCGACAACCCCTGTAACATGTGGTGTTGCCATGCTGGTGCCGTCAGATTCAATATAATCATGACGAAAACCAAGGTGTCTATTGGACGCTTTCAGCGAGAGAATTGAGGTACCTGGAGCCACTACATCTAACCCCATGCCAATATTCGAAAAATATGTAATTTGATCTTCTGACGTTGATGCCCCTACGGTAATACCCATCTTAAAATGGGCAGGTTCAAACTGGCTTAGTTCTATTCTACCCGTATTGCCCGCTGCTGTTACAACTATTGTCCCCAACGAATTTGCATAAAGCAAGGCATCTCTCATCATCTGCGACGGTTGTTCACCGACAAGGCTTAGGTTGAGAATATCTGCACCGCGATTCACGGCACCTGCGATCCCATTTACAATTGTATCAAGAGGACATTCCATCTCTTCGCCGCATACCTTGATTGCCATCAGACGTGCATGCCACAGCACTCCGGCTATCCCGATTTTATTATTGGTGTGTGCCGCAATTGTACCAGCTATATGAGTTCCGTGCCCCAACTTATTATCATCAAAAGGATCGTTGTCATCATTGAAAAAATCATATCCGACAAGACCAGGCATTGATGGATTTGGATTTTGCCACATGTGTGCCCGTATGTCTGGATGAGTATAATCAATACCGCTATCGACGACAGCGATTGTGAGAGTGTGCCAATTTCCTTGGGAGATTTGCCATGCATTTTCCACATCGATTTTGCGAAGGCCCCATAGATTTCCTGATCTATACAAAGGGTCATCTGGAACAACCGTAGTTTGACTTAAATAGAGATAGTGATTTGTGGAAACTGCTTCGATATTCTTGCTCAATTTAAGTTGTGAGATTAGGTTGGAAAGGGAGATATCTTTATCTCGCAGTGTAATTTTGAAATAACGGTGCAAGTTGGGAATTTCCTGAGTATAAGCTCGAGAGGCGCGAAGATTATAAGATCGGCGCATTTCTTCGAAATGCTGCACCATTTCCTCTCGCGTAGCTCCGAAGCTATCAAAGACTTTTTCCACTTTGGTAAAAGGGTTCTCTTTCATGAAATTTGAAAAAATGGAATCCACTATTTTTTGTGATAAAATTTCTTCTCCTCGATCATGCACAAATTTTATAAGAATCTCCCCCGGAACATAGGCATTGTCCACAGCAGGGATACTACGGTAACTGTTGCTCTCCTTAGCTTGTTCTATGTTTGTAGATCTGCCAGGAAAATTGTTGTTAGTTTTATTGCTCGCGTTGGAACTGCCTCTTGCAGTCGGAACATCTGGTTGAAAAGATTTTCCGGTGAGTTGCGACGTCAATTTTTCTGTAACTGTTTGAAAGGCTGAATTCCCACTTTGCGCTTCGTCGCAGAAAGTGAAGAAAAAGATGAGAATGACTAACAGTAAACTCAGGTAACTCATAAACCTCCTTTTATCAAAAATCGATAAACTTCTTTACGGTGGGCTATAAGGAGGATCATAATTTTTCGTTCATTTCTCTTCACATAATAAACAAGGCGATAATCACCTAAACGATAACGATAGAGATCTGTGTACCCCACAAGTCTTTTCGCAGCCACAGCGAAAGGGTCTCGCCGAATATTTTCAAATACCAACGTAAGTCGATCTCGAATCTCTTTTGGCAACCGCTTCAGATCCTTAAAAAAAGAGGGCTTAAAAAGAAGTTCGTAAGGAAGAGGCGTCATGTTTTAAGACGTCCAACCGCTTTTTTATATTCAGCAAATGAATGCTCACCTGGCTCTGACAATCGTTTTAGCGCCATCTGCACTAAAGCCTCTTCTTCATTGAATTCATCGATTTTTTCTTTGAGAGCATCTTCAACAAGACGACTAATGGTAAGTCCACGCTTTTCACAAAGCTTATCGACTCGATTTTTGAGTGATGTGGAAATTTGAGTTGCCAATGCCGTTTTTCCCATAAATACCTCATTTCTAGTAATTTCAAGTAAATACTATTATTTTTAAGGCAAAAGATCAACGAAGAAATATATTGTGACATTTTAAAAAATTCCGTATGAAGGAGGGATGTCAACGTCCAAAATGCAGACCGCATTTCTCGTGTTTTTTGCCGCTCTCACTCTTCTTTTTCTGGCTCTTTTATGGCCCTTTGCAAAACCGGCTTTTTTGGCATTAACGCTCACCATCGTTTTTGCTCCTTTATACCGTTTTATTCTCCACAAATGTCGATTGCATCGGTATCTGGCGTCGGTTCTGACCACTCTCATCATTGCCGCCTGCGTTCTCATTCCATTGATTGTCCTGGGAACTGTTCTTGTGACGCATGTGGGAAGTTTTCTTCAAAACATCTCATATCAACTCGCGCAGGGTTCTTTTTCTGATGTTTTTCAACCGATCCTTCAAACCCTTTCTCAATGGATCGAACGTTTAACCGGCACAGCCCCATTTCGGGTCGATTTAGAACAGGAAATCTTCAAGGTCCTTCAAGGTTTGGGAAAAAGTATTTACAATTTTTCGCCTCGTGTTTTGCTGACAACCTTTTCAATCATCTTTAATTTTTTTCTGATACTGCTCTTTCTGGTCGTCTTCTTCGCAGAAGGCGTTCAACTTCATAAATGGCTGATGGAAGCATCCCCTCTCTCTTCTCTCCATCTTGAAAAAATGCTGACGGAGATGCGTCTCACGATTACCACCTCGCTTACTGCTTCTCTTCTCATTGCCGTGGTTCAAGGTTCTCTTTTGGGATTAGGGTTTTGGATTGTCGGATTTAATCATCCTTATAGTTGGTGGCCTATCGCCATTATTCTTTCGGTCATCCCCATCATCGGAGCTGTCTCGTGCTATATCACCGCTTCGTTGATTCTTTTAGCAACCGGTCAAACCGAGTGGTCCATTGCTTTTTTTGTGTATGGCGTCGCGATTGTCTCAAGTGTCGATAACATCATTCGTCCCTTTCTCGTTCGAGGAACGACCCGTATTCATCCTGTCTTACTCTTTGTCACGTTGATTGGGGCCGCGAAACTTTTTGGACCGATAGGAATTATCGTAGGACCTGTCTTACTCTCTATTTTTCTTGCTGCTGTTCGTATTTACCGACTCGAATTTGCAGCCGAACGATCTTATTGATTTACCGTTTTTT
The DNA here is from genome assembly GCA_001798185.1 of Deltaproteobacteria bacterium RIFCSPHIGHO2_02_FULL_44_16. Taxonomy (NCBI): domain Bacteria; class Deltaproteobacteria; species Deltaproteobacteria bacterium RIFCSPHIGHO2_02_FULL_44_16. Next base: position 42,082 of record MGRM01000026.1, read on the forward strand.
ACTCCGCACTTTATCTTTTTGCAGATGTTGTAGTACGAACAGTCGCACGTAATCGCACTTGCTCTTCGAGATGATGAAAAACATTATGAAAAGATGCATTCGCTGGAAGGGTTCGAATCCATTGACCCTCCGGTGTATCAAGCAATTGTTGGTATAAAAGAATATCATCTTCTGTCCATGCTTTTGCAGCATCTCTTCTTCTTGTCTCTTCAATCTGAAAATCGGAAAGCACCCCATTCGATTCATTAAAATGCGCATAAAATTGATCGTGCGCCTTTTGTTCTGCAGGATCAGAGATTAAGTCAGAAAAAAATCCTTTTAAAAGTGCTTCGTTTGGTATTGCTAAGAATAATACTTTAATCTCTTTCAGTTTTTCCGCTCTTTTTTGAGTTCTATTGAACGCGATGAGTTTCCCAAAGTTGGGCACAACATCATCGAATTTATCCACACTATATTCAACGGTTTCAACGAAGTGCTGTGCATCAGCTTGCGATAAACTTTTTGCGCGATCGCGTTTTTTGAATTCATGAAGAACACACCTCTGTGCTTCATTGAGCCATGCTGATTCTTTCCCAAAATCTTGAAGATAATTCTTAAACCATGAAGGAAGATGACGCCCTTGCGTATCAGGATGACACTCAAACACTTTTTTTTCGCAGTGATACCAGGTTTTCACATCAACATGATGAGGCATCGAAAGTCCATTCTGTCGCTTTGGCCAAAGAGTAGCTGCAATCTCGATTAAATCAGAGTTTGATACTCGCTCCATCTGTTCGGGTAGCAATCGAGACGAGTTAAAATTCGCCAACAAAAAAGGGTCGATTTTTCTTGTTCTCTGGGAAGAAGAAAATCTGGAAATATATTCGAATGCCAATGCAAAGGCTTCTTTTATTTCCATTATGTTTTCATTTTCGAACGCAGGCAGATCATGTAAACTCGAAATGGTTCCATCTTCAAAAGAATCACGCTTGCGTAAATGTTCACCAAAATAAGATGGATATACGTCTAAAAGAGCCCCTAATTCTGGTTCTGTAAAATCTTTATTGCCATCGTGAAGATGGCGAAGATTCTGGTTCTTGTACAATTTTCTTAAGCCATTTTCAGCAACAACATTATGAACTCTTTTCCCAGCAATTGTAAAATGAGCCATAAAAACATCTCCATTGATAGAATATATTATTCATCAGATTGTTCTGCTTTTGTCTTCTTAAACCCACATTCTTTTTGAGGACATGCAAGACTGACACTGGAAGTTTTCTTGGAATACTTTTCAATCAGATGGGGATGACCACATTCCGGACATTTTTCTGCAATCGGTTTATCCCAAATCGCATACGTGCATTTCGGATATTGATTACAACTATAGAAAATTTTTCCCCGTTTTGAACGACGTTGCACAAGCTCTCCACCATCATTATTGGGACACGGTACTCCTGTCCCAATGGAACGTGTGGTTTTACATTCCGGATATTTCGAACACGCTAGAAATTCTCCGAAGCGTCCACGCTTAAGCACCATGGGACTTCCACATTTATCGCAGATCGCATCGGTCTTCTCTTGCTCACGAATTTCAACTTTTCCTTCATCCGTTCGCTTAAACTCCTTCGTCGTTCGACATTCAGGATAGCCAGAACACGCGAGGAACTGCCCATGTCGACCCCACTTGATGACCATCGGCTTTCCACATTTTTCACACGTATGTTCAGTTGGAATTGATTCGCGTTTCACGTCTCTCATGTTTGCCTTTGCTGTTTTTAACTTCGTTTCAAACGTTCCATAAAATTGTTTTAAAGTTGTAACCCAATTTCGTTTTCCTTCTTCAACTTCATCGAGTTCTTCTTCCATTTGCGCTGTAAATCCGACATCAAAAATACGAGGAAAACTCGCGACCAAAAGTTCTGTAATCAGCTTTCCCAGTTCTGTAGGCGAAAATTTATTTTGATCTTTCAGGACATATTCTTTTTCCTGAATCACACTCATAATGCTGGCATAAGTCGATGGACGTCCAATTCCGAGCTCTTCCAAAGCCTTTACAAGTGAGGCTTCCGTATAACGAGGAGGCGGCTGTGTGAAATGTTGATTCGGTTCGATCTCCATCAGCTTTAATGTTTCTCCTTCTTTAAGATCTGGAAGTGAAGTATTCTCCTCTTCATCTTTTTCTTTGCCGTCATCTTCCCCTTCCATATACACTGAAATAAATCCCGGAATACGAAGGACTTGGCCTGATGCGCGAAGAAGAAAACGTTTTCCAGCTTGAATATCAAACGACGTTTGATCAAAAACAGCAGGAATCATCTGGGACGCCACAAATCGTTTCCAAATGAGATCATAGAGACGAAGCATATCTTTTTCTAAAAAGGCTTCGACCTGTTCTGGGGTATATTTCATCGATGTCGGACGAACAGCTTCGTGCGCATCTTGCGCCCCCTTTTTGCTCTTATAAACATTCGGCTCTTCCGGAAGAGAATCTTTTCCATAACGCTCCACAATAAAATCGCGAACGTCGGCAAGTGCAGAATCCGCAACTCGTATGGAGTCAGTACGCATATAGGTAATCAGACCGACAAGACCTTCATCGCCGAGTTCAACACCTTCATAGAGACGTTGTGCGAGCATCATCGTCTTTTTTGCTGAAAAGCCGAGTTTGCGCGCCGCTTCTTGCTGAAGTTTACTCGTAATAAACGGAGGTGTCGGATGACGTTTGCGTTCTTTTTTGGTAATTGTTTGTAGGAGAAATGTTTCGCGTTTTAAGGACTCAACAATTTTGGTGGAGTCTTCAGCAGTAGAAAGATCGATCTCTTTCCCATCGATTTTAAAAAGTTTCGCTTCAAATGCAGGTTCTTTGCTTCCCAAAAATTTTGCAATGATGGACCAGTATTCTTTTGAAACAAAAGCTGCGATCTCAGCTTCACGTTCACACACAATGCGCACCGCCACTGATTGAACGCGGCCAGCTGAAAGACCACGTCGTACTTTATCCCACAAAATCGGACTGATCTGATAACCGACAAGACGATCGAGAATACGACGCGCTTGTTGCGCTTCAAAGAGATGTTGATTTAAATCACCAGGGCTTTTGATCGCATCTTTAATCGCGTGGGAGGTAATTTCGTTAAAACGAGCGCGATAAATTTTGGGGCCTTTTTTCTTCCCCAATTTTTTATGGATCTCTTCCGCAATATGCCAGGCAATGGCTTCGCCTTCTCGATCAGGGTCAGGAGCAAGATAGACATGCGAAACTTTTTCTGCTGCGTCCGTAATTTCTTTTAAAACCTTATTTTTCCCGCGAATAGGGGTATAGGTCGGCGCAAAGTCATTCTCGATATCGACACCGAGTTCTTTTTGCGGAAGATCCATAATATGACCAACCGAGGCCAAAACTTTATAGCCTGCACCTAAATATTTCTTAATGGTTTTAGCCTTTGCCGGCGACTCAACAATGACAAGTGCGTTTGCCATACGATTCCTTTCTCATACGAAAGTGCGGTGTCATTCTGAACGTTAGCGAAGAATCTCGAGTGATCACAGGAGATCCTTCGTTTCACTCAGGATGACACCACCTCAAATCTCTTTCCAGGAAGTTCTCGAATCTTTCCATTCAAAATCATTTCACTTAAATATTCTCCTGCTTGCGATGGAGAAAGTTGATGTTGTGTCACATAATCCTCTAACGAAAAGCTCTTTGCCTTAACAGGGAGCTTTAAAGAATGTCCAGCCTTTTTCGTTTCACTCGTATGCTGAGGTGTCAGTTGTGTCGTCACATGTTCAAGAATATCGTCAGCAGTTTCTGCAAAAAGAGCTCCCTCTTTGAGGAGTCGATTATTTCCTGACGTGAAAACATTTCGTGGAGTTCCGGGAAGAGCAAAGACAAGTCTCCCTTGATCGAGTGCATATTGTGCCGTAATCAAACTTCCACTTTTTGCAGCGGCCTCTACAATAATCGTTGCCACACAAAGACCGCTGATAATTCGATTGCGCTGTGGAAAATGATGCGCTTTTGCGCTCGTGCTCCGAGGAAATTCGGTGAGCAGAAGTCCCGCCGCAGCAATTTCATGTGCCAGCGTTGAGTGTTCGACAGGATAAGGTCGATCAATTCCTGTCCCCCAGACTGCAATTGTTTTTCCTTTTGCAGAAAGCGCGCCTCGATGAACCACAGCATCGATACCGTAGGCCATACCACTCACAATCACAAAACCGAGAGATGCAAGATCCACAGCAAGTTCGTACGCAACGCGTAAACCATGAGCTGATGCTTTTCGCGAACCGACAAGAGCAATGGCCGGTTGCTGAAGCAATGAGAGTTCGCCTTGAGCAAAAAGCAAAAGAGGAGGATCGAAAATTTCTTTCACGAGTGAGGGATACAGATCGTTCTCTTGCGTGAGAACATGTACTCCTTGTTGGGCATACCACTTCTCTTCTTCTTCGCATTGCTCCCACTTCTGAAAAGTTGAAAATTCTTTCCAGAGTTGTTCTTTTTCTCCAAAGAGTGGGCGCATAATCTCATGCGAAGTCTCAAAGCAAACATGAGCAGAACCGAAGTATCGTATGAGATCGGCTGCAAATTTTGGTGTCGTTCCAAAGAGATGTTGAAATGCCAGACGCGCAAGACGTTCGCGCTTGGAGAGATGCATACAAAACTCCTTTTTCTGGCGCAGCATGAAGGTTAAGGTTGAGTTGAATCTTTATCGACTCGCTCTTTTAATTCCTTTCCAACTTTAAAGAAAGGGAGTCGTTTCGGTTTGACTTCAATCGACGCTCCTGTTCGAGGATTTCTCCCCTTATAGGAGGCATAATTTTTTACCATGAAACTCCCGAGGCCACGTATTTCGATACGCCCACCTTTGACAAGGGTATCGGTCATAAAGTCAAAAATGAGGTTCACCACATCCTCAGCCTGCTTCTTGGGAAGCTTTGCTTTTTCTGAAATCTTTTCGATGAGTTCTGATTTATTCATACATCACCTCCGTAATTATCTGATATTGTTCGCAATTTTAGCACCTTCGGGAAGAACCTGTCAATTTTGTTCTTTTTGCTTTTAAAATCAATCTGTTAGAGAAATGGGCTCAAAAAGGGAGGAAAAAGACCTAAGTAATTAAAAATAAAGGGATTATCGTTGATCTTTATAAATTGCCATAAGAACGCGATCATTCTTTTCAGGGTAGGACCATGCCCGATTAAAATCCTTTTTACTGGCACGATGGTAAGGCTTTCCAGGAAGACCTGGATCGTGAAGGATCACCTCCTCCTCAGTCACGTCACAGATCACTATATAATGTCCCGTGTATCCTTGATGACCGTATAAACTTGCAGGGTTAATATGGCAAATCACGACGAAGCCATCCTTTAAAAGATGTTCAATATCACTGAGGGAAGGAGCCCGGACTTCGAGGGGAGCAATGTCAGCAAACGCTTTTGCATATTTGATTTCAGCTTTCACATCACTTTTTTCAATCTGCGCTCTCCCCACTTCTTCGCCGAGTCTGCGAAGAAGATAGGCTTCGCCTTCGTTTGCAAATGCATGATAATCAAATTTTCCAATGAGCTTCAGTGTGTACCCTTGTTTCAGTAACCAAAGAAATCCTGCCGTTGGCCAGGTCCACTTTCCCGGTTGTTGATCCGTGATCTTATCGAGCTCCGCATAGGAATATTCACGTGAAGGTTCAAACACCGCAAGCGCCATTTTTAATGCCGCTTGCCAGCAATGAATACCATCTTCGGTGTTTGGGTAGAAAGGGATGTTCATTTTCAATTTTCAATTTTTAATTTTAAGAATCGCTGCCCATGCAGCCAATGCACTAATAACAGAAGCAACAGTAGAAATAACAGCAATTAGCCACAATGATGATTCTCGCTTTGATCTAGCTGCTTCATGAACTCGACGCACTAATTCTTCTTCTGGAGCATCATTTTTATATGTCCCACTTAAAGCAAGACTGCATCCTAACTTTTTTGCACCTAACTCTCTGACAGGTAAGCCACTGGTTTGACCAGTGAGACTTTCAAGGTTTGACAGTTGGATTCAGTATGACAGAGCCTCCGA